>DOFS01000569.1 GCA_003523945.1 Nitrospiraceae bacterium
TCGACAAAATGAGACTTAATTCGTATAAGAAAAACGGAGCATCACCATTCCTACCAAGTACCAGAAGACATACATGGCTGAAACGAAGTGATGAATCTGGTGAGAGGATTAAGAAAAAAATTCCCAATCAGAATGCGATGACGAGGAACGGAATCTACAGGTGAGCCTGTCAGCGCCCAGGAAGAGCGGAGTACAAGGGATTTTGGTATCTCGCAGAAGCAACCGTTCGATGCACCGGAAAGCAGCTTACCGGAAGAACGGTGTCGATGAAGACGTTCAAGTCCTCTAAAAAATGGGCTGTTGAATATTTCAAGTTTTTGCCCCGCTTATTCACAATTGAATTGGTGGTTTAGGCTCACAGGGAGTAAATAATGGACTATTCAGAAATGCGCGTCCAGTCCTGTCCTGAGGCTTCGCGAAGGGAAGGCCGCAGGCACTTGGACGCGCGGAGGGTATGGAAAAGTACGTGAGCACGGCCAAGGATCGAAAACACCGCTGACGACTTTTGCAACACTCCAAAAAATGAAAACCTGTCCCCGCCACAACGGCAGGGACAGGTTCCATAACTGCGGGTACGATGAAGGGGGAAGGGAGCCGGCTCCCCTAGAACGGAAGAAGCCGGCTCAATAACTCACGGGCATCACGGACTGAAGGAAATTTCTGGTCCTGTCAACACCCGCCGAGACAAGACCTTCGTGGGCTTGCCCATACAAACCTCCAATTCCCACTGTCAAAAAGCCGCAGTCATAATCCATGCTGGCGATCCACCTGCGCCGGCATGTCCAAATCCACCTCTTCGAGCAAGGACGCTCGCACATTATGCATCTCGGGATCTGAAGGATTAGACTGAATCTGGGTGGAAATCACGCCTATGGCGTCATACCAAAACCCCGCTTGCCCCCATAACCTCGTCGCTTCAACGGGATTGGCGTTCCTCATATTCTCACCCAGAGAGACCGGGACATCTCCTACCTGGATCATCCCTCCGACAATCAGATCTCTTGATCGGTGTTCGGGATCGGAGATCAGAGCCACAGACCATTGATAGGTTTTTCCTTTTTCCAGCCTCAGGTCATAGTCTGCTAACCGGATGATCTGAATCCCGGGCTCAGTCGGTGAGGAAATCCCTTTCTCAATTATCGGATTCACTCCCGTCGCCTCTATGATGGTCAATTCCAAAGGGTAGGTCGTCTTCTTTGATAGATACCAGACCAATCGTGGTTGCACCTCGGCAGACAATCCCACGTGGTCAGGAACCAAGGCCCACATTAATGGAAGATCAGCCGAAGGACCTCTGGTTCCTCCACCGACCCGTCCTCCTGGAGCCCCTCGTTGTGGGGGCTGGTACAATGCCTCCTTACCAGATGAAACCCGCTGCTTATCATCTGCAACCTGTACAAACCGCCGGTCGACAATAGGAAATGTCTCCTCCAGAAAAACCGCCGCGTGATTTTTCCTTGGTTCAATGGCTACAGTCGCAACATCCCTCATTTGTTGGCGATTTGCCTGACCAGTTAGTTCCGCTCCTCCCACTAATTGAACACTAAGACCAAGGATCACGCCTATGACACCCACACCCCTGCTTCGCGTCATCATCTGGCTCATGATGGTCCTCCTCTCTTCGCCCGGACCGTCTTTCCGGAACATTTACACGTGAGACATTTTCAGATCTACTCACGCTCATTAATAATTACATAAAGCAAGCTTCGTTCCATAAGCCAAATTTTCCTCAAATGGCGACAATCGTTTCGAACCCAATGCTATTGCAAAAGATTTCATGGCAAACCTCTCACACCTGGACTTTCTCCTTCAATGCGGCAAACACCTCACCTGTACACATGATGTATTGTGTGTCCACTTTGAGAACAATTTCAAGCGCAGATGGATCACCCTTCCAAGCCAGCGACAGAAGACGTGCATGGTAAAAATCCCCGTTCTCCACCCGATCCACTGGAACCCCAAAACCCTCCCTATCACAATCCCTCGCTTTGACCTTATTGAAGGGAGTTCCTAGAATAGATTCCGTAAAAGGATCGTTTCGAAAGAAGGGACTGCAACGTTGCTCAAATGCGGGTTCCTCAAACGTCTTGATTATGGTCCTCTGGTTTTCATTCTCATCCTGGGGTCAGGTGGATTAGGGTTCACCAACTCCAGTGGAGAGGAAATATCCCCTCAAACCCTGATGGAGGATGGAAGCCGGCATTACCAGCAAGGACAGCTTGAACAGGCCACCCGGTCCTGGACTCAAGCCGCCCAAGTCTATGAAAATTCCGGAGATCATCCCCATCACATTCAAGCGCTCATTTATCTCTCGAGAGCCGTTCTTGATTTGGGCCAATACCAGCGGGCGCAACAACTCCTTCGCATCGCCGTCCAAACAGCACAGGAACATACCCAGCCCCGCCTGATGGCCCAGGCGCTCAGCCAATTGGGCATGCTGCATCTCATTGTAGGAGAATTGGATTCCGCGCTCGAGATCCTGCAACAAGGGCTGAAGGTCTCGCGGGAAATTGAGGATCGACCGCTCATGGCTGCCATCCTCAATGATCTGGGCAATGCCCATGCGGTTCGCCAGAACGACGCAGAAGCCATTGCGGCTTATACAGAATCCAGCATTCTCGCGGACTCCCTGGATTTGCAACCTCTCTCCATTCGGGCCATGATTAATGCGGGCCTGGTGGAAATCCGGCAGCAGTCCGCACAAAATGGAAAAATCCACCTGCAACAGGCATTGGAGAAAACACGACAGCTTCCGGACTCACACGAAAAGGTTCAAAACCTGCTCACCATCGGAATGGGATTGAGAGACCTCAGCCACCAGATCTCAGAGGAACATGCCACAGTATTCACGCAAGCCGCTGAATCTTATCGGGAAGCCATAAGCAGCGCGAAGGAAATTAGGGACTGGAAAAATGAATCATATGGGTGGGGATTTTTAGGAGAATTGTACGAAGAAGGGGGCCGCCATGAAGAAGCCCTCCAACTCACTCAATTGGCGATTCGGACGAGTCAACAGGGCCAGGCCCCGGAAGCCCTCTATCGCTGGGAATGGAACATGGGCCGTCACCTCAAAAATCTGGGTCGGATGGACGAAGCCATTTCAGCCTACCAACGGGCGATCGATACGCTCCAACCCATTCGGCAGCAATTGGCAGTCGGGCTACCCCAGAACCCGGCATCCTTTCGAGAATCACTGGGAGCCTTATTTTTTGAGACCGCTGCGCTGCTACTCCAGCGAGCCGACGAGGTGACAGATGCCACAAGAAAAGAAGGGCTCCTGTTCAAAACCCGGGATACCATAGAAGCGTTGAAGGCCGCAGAATTACAGGATTACTTCAAAGACGATTGCGTGGAAGCGAACAAGGGGAGAATTCAAGCCATAGATAAAGTATCCACCACCACGGCGATTATTTATCCGATCCTCTTTCCTGACCGGATGGCCGTGCTGATGAGCCTTGGAGGAACGATGAAAAAGATCACCGTTCCCATTCAAGAACGTGATCTGACGGAAAAAATTCACCTGTTCCGGACCTTATTGGAAAAACGCACCACCCATCAATATCTGCCTCATGCGCAATCCCTCTATGACCTGCTCATCCGACCGCTTGAACCGTACTTGGATGAATTCGGGATCCAGACACTCGTCTTCGTTCCGGATGGATCTTTGCGAACCATTCCCATGGGGGCCTTACATGACGGAGAAAAGTTCCTCATCCAAACGTATGCCCTGGCGATCACGCCAGGACTGACCCTCACAGATGCCCATCCCCTGGACCGGGAACAGATTAATCTGTTGTCGATTGGACTGTCCGAAGGCGTGCAGGGATTTTCACCGCTCCCCAATACGCAACAGGAGGTCAGGGAACTACAAGACCTCTTTGGCGGAAAGACTCTCCTGAACGAAGATTTCCGCATTCCCAATCTTGAACAGGATTTGAAAGAGGAAAACTTTACGATTATTCATATCGCCTCACATGGAAAATTTGAAAATGAGGCCAAAAATTCGTTCGTACTCACCTATGACAACAAACTCACCATGGATCACCTCAGAGAATTAATCGGACTCTTTCAATTCCGACAAATCCCCTTGGATCTGTTAACCTTGAGCGCCTGTGAAACCGCAGCGGGAGACGATCGATCCGCACTGGGTTTGGCCGGGGTGGCCGTGAAAGCGGGAGCTCGAAGCGCCCTGGCCACCTTATGGTTCATCAATGACCAGGCATCCTCCAATCTCGTCAATCAATTCTATCTGCGGCTCAAAGAAACATCACTCTCCAAAGCCCAGGCCCTTCGTGAAGCCCAAGTAGCCCTGCTCGACCATCCCATCTACCGGCACCCCAGTTATTGGGCACCGTTCCTCCTCATCAACAACTGGCTCTAATCATTTATTTCCCATATTTCCCAGACTATTCCCCGGATTGGCCAGGCGATTTTTGGCCTTGTATCGAGGGACGCCTTTCCCAAAAATCTCACGGTCACGACCAGACCACACGAGCCAGATCCGGTTTCTGCCCGCTTCATAAATCGATAAATTGATCTAATTTCCGCTCCTGTCCGTTTTAGCACCTTGATCCCCTTCTTGGTCATCCCGGCCGTTCCCTCTTCTTGTCATCCCAGCCGGGGGTAGGCGGAGATCCATCCGAAACAGCTTAAAAAGAGACGTCCATACCCAAATTCGAAAGTGCAGGTATCTTGGCGTCCTGCCAGAATAAGTAGAAGTGAGACATCCCCATGTTGCACGCCATCCTGATAAAAACCCCCACAGTCTCCAGACCTAACCGGAACTTATGCAGCATCAAGGAGAACAGCCGTTGACATGGTGACAACGCCGTGACCACTTAGACAGACACACTTGAACAAGATCCCCCCATTTTTTGGGATTTCGGTCTTGCAAGCTATTGTTTTTAAACATGAAATTCTCTCAACTGAAATTCTCTCCACACGGCACCATCGTTGCTTTAAATAAGAAGTAACAAGATCAATTAAACGGAAGCAAAGAGGAGAATTCCATCCAATTTGCAAAAGGTTTCTATCATGCAACTTTACGAGCTTTACCAAAACATCGTCCTCGGAACTTCAATAAGCTGCATAATCGGGCTGGCGGTTGCATGGGTTCTTTTCCTGTCTAACCGGGGTAAATAATAAAAAACGTAGATTTTCCCATTCAGCCATTCAAAACCCAATCCATAATTCCATCGTAGATCCATCCGAAATGAGCCCAAGCCAAAAGTTGGATGCCTGATAATAAATGTCTGGCCTGACGGCATTTGGACTGGCTGTGCGATCACACTTCTTGGGAATGACACGTTGTACGGGAACATGTCTGTATAGGATCACCCAGGCAGGACAATATCGAGAACTACTATAATACTTAACTTTCAACCAAGACACTTCGTATTACCCTCGCCCCTTATGGAAGAGGGGCGGGAGTGTGGGAAAACGTATGTGAGAGATGCCGTGTAGAAAGGAAGAGGTCTGAAATCACACAACACAGATTAAGGACAGATAGAAACCATCCCATCGCCCCGCGCAAACAGCATGGGCGGAAAATAGGCGGCCAACCGGATAGGAGAAGTTTGGTCGTTACCGGAAACCCCGGAGGGCGTGTCGGCATGACCCAACTCGCCCGCAGGGGATGAAATCACTTGGGGGAGAAATGGACTGGCTAGGAATGTGCCGGGCGTGGGCGCCACACTGTCGGTCTTGGAATCCACAAAAGTACTAAAATGGCCGCCCTCTCCCGCCACGCAGCGGGCCGCGTAGAGCGTAGCGACGTTCACCGGCGTACTGGGCAGCGGCACGATCGTGCCGCTGAGCACTTGAATAGGTGATTCAATCGTGACCGAGCCGCTGATGCCCGTTTGCGAAGAGGCATCCAGGGTACTCTGCGCATCCAATAAGACGGCCTTGCTGGCAACCAGGTCGATATTGCCCCCCTTACCCGCCACAGCCTTGGCCAGAATATCACTGTTCTGAAGTATGATGAAATCCGGATCTAACGTGACATCGCCCCCGGCCGTATCTGCCTCCCCCTGGACCGAACTCGCAATGGTGCTGTCGACCAGTTGAATCATGTCGTTTGCGGTGAGTGTGATATTGCCGCCGGAAGCTTGAATCGCTTCCGTGGTCACGGTAGCCTTGTCGATCAGAATCGTGTCATGGCCGGTAATATTAATATTTCCAGCATTGCCTGGGCCGTCGCTGCTCGCCGAGACCGTGGCTCCATCACTCAGGGTAAAGTTCTGTCCAGCCATCAATGAGATCGCCCCGCCTGCCCCGGAGCCGGGCTCCGTCCCGGTCGTCTGACTGAACACGCCACCCGACCTTCCGCTAATGGACACGTTGCCAGGGGCGTTCACGGTAATGTTTCCACCAGCGCCCTGAGCTGAAGTATTGGCCTCAATCCTTCCGCCCGAGGTGATAGTGAGCTGCTTTGCAGACAACGTGGTGCTCCCTGCCGCTCCGGTGCCCTGGGTGTCGGTGAAAATTCCGGAACCGGCACCATCGATCACGATCGAATCGGCAGGACTGGCCAACCCTTGGATATTGATCGTTCCTCCCGAGCCGGAGGGAGGGGGGGGAGGTTCCTGTCCTGAGAAGGCAGGACCGATCGTACTGCTACTTCGCAATTGCCCACCGTTGGTCAGGTGAAGATTCTGCGCAAAAACAGTGAGGGCACCTGCATCACCTGGACCGAACGTCTCTGTGGAAAGAGAGCTGTTTCCGCTAACGAAGATGTCAGATGTCCTGATGAAAAGATCAGAAGAAGGGGCCGGTCCCCTCGTAATTGTCTGAATGTCAGAGCGGACAGGGATTATAATGCCATTATCCAATATCAAGTTGGTACTATTCAGAATCAAGCTCCCGGAGAGGTTCAAGGTTATAGCCCCTGGGACAATCGGGAAAGTGTTGTCGACCGCGATACGAGCCCCATTCATAATCAGATTGTTGGCAGAAACCTCAATCCCTCCATTGCCTTCAATCCCTGCTGTCCCTTGGATGAAGGTGAAAATACTCGCTCCTGGCCCAGTCATTACAACGTCACCTTTTGGCGCATTCACCTTGATAGATCCCACAACTCCCCCGCCAAAAGTTTGCGAAGTGACGAGGGATTCTGTCAACGAAATATTTCCCGCCGTGCTCGTCAGTTCGATATTAGTTGCATTTCCTAAGACAGACATCGAAGGTGAGGCAGAAAATGAACCGGAAAATCCACCGATGGAACTACCCAGGAGGTCAAGATTTCCGGAGGTTCTTACACTAATATTGCTTGAGTCGCCTTCACCCGCCGTATGGGCTTGGATCTGGACGTCGCTGCGGGTCCCAAAATCATTCATCAGGAAAGAATTCGCCTCCAGCAGAATATCTCCGCTTGGTCCTCCCCTACTACCATCCTCGACATTCGACCGGATACCTGTAAAGGGCGGAGGAGGGGGAGGATTGAGAGGATCGACTGGCTCAAAAGGATCAGGAGGAATAAAATCCCGGGGTCCCAAAATTTCTATACGGTCACCCTTCATATGCACACCGCCCGATCCAACCCCCGGAGCAGCGTTTTCGGCCACGTTTGTTTCGAGGATACCTTCATTCTGTATCACGACTTCCTGGTTCATTTTAATGTCAATGCCTGTACCGGGATTATCCACCGGCGGACCCATGGCCGGATCCGTGGTATTGGCAGAAATGATGGAATTGTCCACCATAAGACTGCCGCCTCGAATTACGACGGTGCCGCCGCCCTTACCGCTGGCAGCGATGACAGATTTCTCCGAGATGTGAATCGTGCCCAGCGCCTCAAAGGATTGCCCATTAACATTGGGGGCCTGAGCCAAAGTTTCCGACAGAATTTCCCCAGGGGAACCGACGCTGGCCAGATGAATCCGGCCATCTGGCGCTTTAAGGCCGCTGCCAATTGATATGTCTCCTCCAACTAGTGAAAGAGTTTGTCCTTCCACGACTGATAATGTGCTCCCATTTCCCGAAATCGTTCCTGGATTGTTACCCAAAAATCCAAATGCGGTTACCGGAGCTACACTCAACAGCGCATCCTGGGCGCTCGGCATGGCGGTGAATTGCACGCCGTCGGCAAACCGCAAGTAATCGGCCGTGGTGAAATGCGTGGCGCCACCCACATTCAAGGAGGCATTGGGACCAAACACGATCCCGGCCGGATTCATGAGGAAGAGTTTGGCGTTCCCAAAACCCTCGGTCTGAATGGTCCCAAGAATATTCGAGGGATTGCCACCGGTTACACGACTCAGAATATTCGTTGTCGAAAGGCCTGAATCATTCAAGAAGTTGGCAATATTGTTGGCCGGGACTCCGAACTCCCCGAAGCTATGAAACAGATTTGTCCCACCACCAGGCCTCGTCCCACCTGTGATGTTCTGCTGGACCGCTCCGCCCGGAAGATTCAAAGGCGCACTGACCTGGGTATTGAGGCCCGATGAGGTGATAGGTGGGAGAACCTGAGCATAGGCCACTCCCCCAAGAAGTGCCAGACAAAGCCCGAGTGGAGTCGAGGGCCAGATCTTCATGTCCTTACCTTATGGGCAGGGAGCAGACTGCCCTGTGGCCTGCGCGAACAGCACCGGGGGCGTATAAGCCGCTAAACGGATCGCGGCCTCTGGACCGGATAGAGTCACTTCCGATGCGTATGCCTGTTTGTTATGCGCCATGGCCTGCTGTGACAAATCCGTGACGGGCAGGAACGGACTGGCTAAAAAGGTCCCGGGGGTGGGCGCCACACTGTCGGACTTGGAATCCACAAAGGTGCTAAAGTGGCCGCCCTCTCCGGCCACACAGCGGGCCGCATAGAGCGTAGCGACGTTCACCGGCGTACTGGGCAGCGGAACGATCGTGCCGCTGAGTACCTGAATAGGCGATTCAATCGTGACCGAGCCGCTAATCCCTGTTTGCGAGGAGGCATCTAGCGTACTCTGCGCATCCAATAAGACGGCCTTGCTCGCAACCAGGTCGATATTGCCCCCCTTACCCGCCACGGCCTTGGCCAGGATCTGACTGTTTTGGAGGATGATGAAATCCGGATCTAAATTGATATCGCCCCCGCCCGTATTCGCATCACCTTGAACCGAGCTGGAAATGGTACTGTCGACCACTTTAATCATCCCGTTGGCGGTGAGCTTGATTGTGCCGCCCGAGGCTTGAGCCGCTTCCGTGATCACGGTGGCCTTGTCGATCAGAATCGTGTCATGGCCGGTAATATTAATATTTCCGGCATCGCCCATTCCGTCACTTTTCGCCGAGACCGTGGCCCCCTTACTCAAAGTGAAATTCTGGTTAGCCACCAACGATATGGTGCCGCCGGCCCCCGCGCCGGGATCCGTCCCGGTGGTCCCGCTGAAGATGCCGCTACGGGTTTGGCCATCGCTGCTCATCCCAGAGATAGTCGTATTGTCGGTCATGATGTTGACCGTTCCACCAGAACCTTGGGCTGAAGTGCTGGCCTCAATCCTTCCGCCCGAGGTGATGGTGAGCTGCTTTGCTGTCAACGTGGTGCTCCCTGCCGACCCGGTGCCCTGAGCGTCGGTAAAAACTCCGGAACCGGCACCATCGATCACGATTGAATCAGCGGGACTGGCCAACCCTTTGATATTGATGGTTCCTCCCGCTCCAGATGGAGTTATGATCGCGTCACCAGGAGTCGGAAAAGGGTTGAATCTGCTACTGGCTCTGATTTGTGCACCATTTTTCACCTCGAGGTTTTGCGTGAAGATATTGAGAGCCCCTCCATCCCCGTCTCGGAACGTCTCCGTGGCAACCAGACTCCTCTCTCCTGTCAAAAGGATGTCATGAGCCGAAATGTTTAGATTAGCTGACCGTGCCTCGCGACGGGTGGTGGTAAGGAGTTGGGTGTTGAAGTCGGGACCAATGAGCGTCAAGGTGCCTGTGAGGTTCACGTTGAGATCGCCGGGCTGTGCCGAAGTGAAATTATCGATTTGAATTCCCGAATGCTCGATAGTGAGATCCCTGGCTGTAATTTGAATGCCGCCAGTGCCCGAAATTTCTGTCACAGTATTGCGAGTGTTAATTTGCCCCAGGACACTATCAAAATTACTCAGACTGACATCCCCTTCGGGAGCGCTTACGAGTATATGGCCCACGGCCCCGGTATCGGAATTTTGTGAACTTATAAACGGACCATTTGGCATGTCGATATTTCCATGAGCACTGGTTAATTCGATATTACCGGCATTCCCCGGACCGAACGAATCAGTCTCAAGGAGCGGGCCGTTCAGTTCAAGGTTCCCAGTGGACCTGAAAATGATATTGCCTCCATTACCTGTGCCTTCGGTTATTGTATGGAGGTCCACAAAGTCCTGCACATACGTAGAATTGGCCTCTAACGTGATCGGTCCGCTATTGCCTCCCGTACTTCCTGAGGCGACATTGGATTGGAGTACAGTGAAGGGCCCGTTCGCAAAATCAAATCCGGGATCTCCGATAATTTCGATGCGATCTGCCTTGATGTGCGTAGCACCATATGTGACACCAGGTGTTGAATTTCCCGACACGTTTGTTTGAAGAAGTGAGCCGGTTAAAATCTCAGCGTTCTGATGCACTTGAATGTCGATCCCGCCTCCGATCGATTCCACCCCATTGATGGTAGGACCGGGACCTGTCACATTTGCCGAAATCGTGGAGTTGTCCAGGACAAACTGCCCGCCTCGAATGAGCACGGTGCCTCCGCCATTGCCGCTGACATCGATGACTGATTGTTCAGATACCTGAATCGTGCCGAGACTACTGAGTGACTGGCCGTTAATGTTTGGAGCTTGAGCCAACGTTCCTGTCAGAATTTCTCCAGGCGAGGCCACACTGGCTAGGGCAATTTGCCCTCCCGGCGCATTAAGAGTGCTACCGGTGATTATCAGATCCCCCCCAACCAGCGAAAGGGTTTGTCCTTGAGACACCGATAACGTACTCTCTTGAACCGAAATAGAAGCCGTGTTGGATTCAAGAAATCCGAAGGCTGCCACCGGTGCCACACTCAAGAGGGCATCCTGAGCGCTGGGAAGTGCGGTGAACTGGACCCCATCGCTCAGTTTTAAGTAATCGGCGGTCGTGAAATGGGTGGCTCCGCCCACGTTCAAGGAGGCATTGGGTCCAAACACGATCCCGGCCGGATTCATCAGAAACAAATTGGCATTCCCGAAGCCTTCGGTTTGAATCGTCCCCAAAATATTCGAGGGATTGCCGCCCGTGACTCGGCTGAGGATATTATTGGTGGGAAGACCGGAATCGTTCAGGAAGTTGGCAATGTTGTTCGTCGGAACACCGAATTCCCCAAAACTATGAAAGAGGTTGGCCCCGCCCCCCGGTCGTGTTCCCCCGGTGATATTGTGCTGGACGGCTCCACCAGACAGGTTTATCGGAGCACTCACCTGCGTGTTGAGTCCGGATGCGGTGATAGGAGGTGCCCCTTGGGCATGCCCGATTTCAGAGAAAGCCGAGCAAATGAGAAATGAGCTCAGAAAAGGAATCACGAGAAGTCTATAACAACAATCTCGGCATTTACTCTTCACGGCCTTTTTCTCCTCAGTAGTTTTCAATTACCGTCGGCAATAGCCTAGGATTCATTTTGGTGAAAGAATCTTCTATTCGGAGCCTATCCCAGGATAAAGGTCTTCGCCTCATGATTGCCAAAAATGGATGGAGTCGGAAGGGCTGAGTCTCCGGCTCCATCCCCGCCTACGATACCCCCATTTCTTATTGTCGTGTATCTGCCAACGCAAAAACGATGTTACCATGGATATTGGTCTTGTCGTCACTTTCAGGACACCCGAACTTCAGGCCTTTTTCGCCAGCCTCGTGCATTTTCAAAGCGAACTTGCCACCGGTCCCCCGTACGGATGTGGCAAATCTCTCAGTGAGAGTTTCAGTTGAGGCTACGAACGATTCGCCAACGCCTTTGATCTTTTCCTTTACCATGAGATCTTCAGCCGGTGTAGGTGCCCCGCACCAAGGGCACCCGTTTACACCAGGAGGCGTGCACCTCCCGCTCATGCCACACCCACAACAACCTGCATAGGCCTGACTAACTACCACTGTGGCCTGACCAAAAAGAAGGAGGAACAGTATGAACATTGGGGCTAATATTTTTTCTCGCATCAAAGCACCTCCGCTTTAAATAAATTCAGAATCATTAGGAAATATCTTTACAATAATCCTTTGGAGCTTTTAAATCCCTTTACCCCGGTTAAGAAAGTTCCACCTCATGTCACCAGGCTTTTTATGGAAGTAATAATCCTTACCTATTTCGATTCCTGATACGTCATCTGTTGTAAAAGTATAAGGGGTCTTGGGATAATTTGAGTAATCCCGATTCTCACCGGGTTCCTTGTGTTTTGCGTTTTCAACTAATGTATACTGTGAGACATGACCCTTAAACTCTTTTTTTTGCGGATCTACACCTTCGGCAGTTAGGTGATAAATGCAATTACTCTTCTGCATTTTATTAACAAGAGAACCGGGGAAGGAACAATGCTCTCTATCCTCCAAATTATAACCATTCTTAGAATGGCATCCGGCCAAAATGATTAGTAAGGATAAGAGAAAAAGAAATTTGATGATAATCATGAAGCATCTCCTCTCGGTTATGTTTTTTATAAATGATACCCGGAATTATTGGTCCGCACGCATTTTTGATCCCCACATTTAAATGACGGACATTGCTGAGGGTATTGCAATGTCTCCCGGCTCAATGCTTCCCTTTTTTTTCCACTAAAACAACCAGCAATAGCAATGCCGCAATTGAGTACAAAATTGAATGAATCTCGAATAACCATTGCAACCATTCAATTTTGAACAGGTTTATTTTTTAGGGCTAATTCTGTGGTAATGGATGGTCTTATCATGGAAAAACCAGGACAACGTATCCGATCAGATACAATTGTTATCCGATCGGATACGAATCTTTTCCGTGTGGGATTTCGAACTAAGTTTTCACACCTTACGGCTTACTCAGCGGTAACCGTAAACTACTCAGGAAAGACCGTAAGGCCAGTCGATCTTTGTCGGATAAAGCTTTAAATTTCTCCACGGAGGCGTTGGCCTCGCTTCCAGGTCCCTCATGCATCACTATCGCCTCGGTCAGCGTCAATGCTCGCCCGTCGTGCATCCAAGGGCCCGTATCTGCCACTCCCCACAAAGGCCGGGTCAAAAATTGGTTGCCCGGCACCTGGTGGTCTTCCCCGCCATCCGTCTGTTGGGAGAAGGACTCGGCTAAATTGTCACCCATCACATGTCGTTTTAAATCGCTATAGAGCGGAACTGCAACTCTCTCATTGCTATTCGTGGGAAGGCGCGGAAG
>DOFS01000237.1:0-1636 GCA_003523945.1 Nitrospiraceae bacterium
ACATTTGCAAGCACGGATGCACTGACTAGAAAGACTGAAGGCCAGACTGGTAAATGAAACGTGTATTCATTTGGATGAGACCAACACTCCTTGAATGAGGAAAAAATGGGAATGAACAATAATGCCCAAAGCCGGTTCACGTGATTCCTCAAAGAACCCGTTTGGTAGTGGGGCCGGGAAACGTCCGGGACATCAGGAGGTTGAATTTACTGACCCAAGGGCTCTTCCATTTCCAGGATCTTGACCGTGGTTTTCAGGACAGCATCGGGATTCAGGGAGATACTGTCGATGCCCTGCTCCACGAGAAACTGGGCAAACTCGGGATAGTCACTGGGAGCCTGGCCGCAGATGCCGATCTTCCGCCCTTTGGCCTTCGCCGCTTTGATGACCTGGGTGATGAATGTTTTGACTGCGGGATTACGCTCATCAAACACGTGGGCCACGATTTCTGAGTCCCGGTCCACACCCAGTACTAACTGGGTTAGATCATTTGAGCCGATGGAAAATCCATCAAAGATTTCGGCAAATTCTTCTGCCAGAATGACATTACTCGGAATTTCACACATCACATAAATTTCCAAACCTTTATCGCCACGTTTCAGTCCGTGCTTGGCCATCTCTTCGAGAACCTTTTTGCCTTCCTCAACTGTCCGGCAAAAGGGAATCATGAGTTTCACGTTGGTGAGTCCCATCTCCTCCCTGACTTGTTTCATGGCCTGACATTCCAAGGCAAAGCCGTCCCGGTAGCGGGGATCGTAGTAGCGGGATGCGCCACGAAATCCGAGCATGGGATTCTCTTCTGTCGGTTCATACGCTCTGCCGCCAATTAAATTCGCGTATTCGTTCGACTTAAAGTCGCTCATGCGGACAATCACATCTTTGGGGTAGAAGGCTGCCCCGATCATGCCGACCCCTTGGGCGAGTTTGTCGATGAAGTATTGTGTTTTGTCGGGATAGGCGGTCGTGAGACGATCAATCTCCGCTTTCACGTCCGCATCCTTCAGGTTTCCATACTCCAGCAATGCCAAGGGATGGATTTTAATAAAGGTGCTGATAATGAATTCTTCCCTGGCCAGCCCAACGCCTTCATTGGGAATGAAGGAAAGAGAAAAGGCTTCCTCCGGGTTTCCGACATTCATCATGATTTTGGTACGGGGATGCGTCAAATTTTTCAGGGAAACCCGTTCCACGTCAAACGGAAGCCGACCTTCATAGACAAAACCCGTATCACCTTCGGCACAGGAGACCGTCACCGATTGCTCGTCCTTGAGGGCTTCGGTCGCTCGCTCTGCCCCCACGATAGCGGGAAGACCGAGTTCCCGACTGACGATCGCCGCATGGCAGGTCCGACCTCCGCGATTGGTCACGATGGCGGATGCTTTTTTCATGATGGGTTCCCAGTCCGGATCGGTTTTGTCCGTGACCAACACGTCTCCCTCTCGAAAGTCCTGCAGGTTCTGGATATGGGTGATCACCCGGACCAAGCCCTGACCGATTTTCTCTCCCACGCTCCGGCCTTGAATGAGAACCTGTCCCCGCTTTGTCAGGTGATAGGTTTCCATCACATCGGGATCTTTTCTGGACTGAACGGTTTCGGGCCGGGCTTGGACAATGAACAGCTCACCCGTCTGTCCGT
>DOFS01000237.1:1744-1864 GCA_003523945.1 Nitrospiraceae bacterium
TCTGTCCGTCTTTGGCCCATTCGATGTCCATGGGACAGGCCCGGCCTTTTTTCCCGCTGTAATGGTCTTCAATGAGGCAACCCCATCGGGCCAACTTGAGAATTTCCTCATCGTTCATGG
>DOFS01000237.1:1963-5026 GCA_003523945.1 Nitrospiraceae bacterium
ATTTCCTCATCGTTCATGGCAAAACGGTTTCGGTCATCAGGGGGGACCGGCACGTTTTTGACCATCTTGCTCCCGCCGATATCATAAATCAGTTTAAATTCTTTGCTTCCTGCAATTTTATGAAGAATAGGCTGAAAGCCCTGCTTGAGGGTTGGCTTAAAAACATAATACTCATCAGGATTGACCGCGCCCTGCACGACATTTTCCCCAAGCCCGTAGGAGGCGTTGATCAGGACCACATCAGGGAATCCGGTTTCGGTATCAATGGTAAAGAGGACGCCTGCCGAGGCCAGATCGGAACGCACCATTTGTTGCACCCCGATAGACAGCGCGATTTGGAGATGGTCGAACCCTTTGTCGACTCGATAGGAAATGGCCCGGTCGGTGAACAACGACGCAAAGCACCGCTTGCAGGTTTCGAGGAGTGCCTGATGGCCCTGAACATTCAGATAGGTTTCCTGTTGCCCGGCAAAACTGGCATCGGGTAAATCCTCTGCTGTCGCGCTGCTTCGTACGGCGACGTCGGCTCCTTCGGTGGATTGGTCACTCAGGTGGTCATAGGCCTCCTCGATGGCCTGGACCAGAGCTGGTGGCAGGGTGGCTCCAATAATCGCTTGTCGGATGTGTCGCCCCCGTTGCCGGAGGTTAGACATATCGCCGGTGTCCAGGTCGCCCAGGATCTGTTGGATTTTGCTGTCGAGTCCGGCTTCACGAAGCACATAGCGATAGGCTTCAGCCGTGATGGCGAAACCGTTGGGGATCTTGACCCCATGGGGAGTGAGCTCCCGGTACATTTCGCCAAGAGAGGCATTTTTGCCTCCTACTCGACTGATATCCTGCAAGCCAATTTCTTCAAACCAGAGGATGTAGGGTTCAGATGTTGCGGTAACTGGCTTCATGCCGATGATTCTCCTTCTTTACTTTTCAAAACCGGTCAAAAGGCATTGCACCTTAATACACATCATAAGGGTCAAAGGCGGTCAGAGCCTCCCCCGGTGCTTGTCGACCATGAAGTGAAAGTGTTTTCCCGCAATTGGGACAGGTGAATCGTTCAACCTTCGTTTCATTCGAATAGTGACTGCTGATCATCACTTGAGGTGGCCACGTGCAGTGACAGAGTTGAAAGCCCAGGGATTGTCCCATGGCCGCATGACCAACCTGGATCATCCGTTCCGCTCCTTCAATCTTTTTTTGAATGGTTTTTCTTTGTTCGCCTGGCGGCAGTTGATCGTTCGCGGAATGGACGAGGGCGATCGCCTCCTTTAAGGAGGTCAACCCCTTCGTGAAGGCTTCCAAGACCTTGAGAAGACTCTGTTCCCGTTGAGCGTGATCCATAACAATTTCCCCTTGTCTTGATGAACGATGCGATTGCGGCGTCCTGGGTTTAGTCGTTTGATATGGTCGAGCCCTTAGCCCTTAATACAGATTAACGGGCGCATTTTCGCCACCTTACGGGCCAAGTGCGCCTGTTCGGCCGCATCCACCACGGCGGTGACGTTTTTATAGGCACCCGGTGCCTCTTCGGCCACTCCTCGCGCCGAAGGACTTTTGATGAGGATTCCCTGAGCTGCTAAATCTTGAATGACTCTGTGGCCCTTCCATTGGCGAGTGGCCTGATGTCGACTCATACTCCGTCCTGCCCCATGACAGGCCGATCCAAAGGCCAGACCCATGCCTTCTTTCGTTCCTACCAGAAGATAAGAGGCTGTGCCCATGGTTCCACCGATGAGGACCGGTTGACCGAAAGGTTGGAGGTCAGGAGGGATATCGGCATGTCCGGGACCGAACGCACGCGTGGCACCTTTCCGATGGACAAAGACGCGTCGACTCCGGCCGCCGATCTGGTGCTCCTCCACTTTGCATGTGTTATGTGACACATCGTATAGCAAGGGTAAGGCCGCCTGAGGAAAGATTTCTACAAATGCCTGACGGACTAAATGGGTGATAATTTCACGATTGGCTAAGGCGCAATTCATCGCCGCCCGCATGGCCCCTAAATACTCCTGGCCCAGGGGAGAGTCGATCGGGGCACAGGCTAATTCGCGGTCCGGCAACGTTATGCCATATTGGCTTGCCGTCACCACCATTTTCTTGAGGTATTCGGTGCCGATTTGATGCCCAAGCCCTCGTGAACCGCAATGAATGCTGACCAGAATATCCCCGGCCTGGATACCAAGTTTTTCCGATAAAGGATCGTGGTAGGTTTCCACGACCTCTTGAATTTCCAAATAATGATTCCCGGATCCTAATGTACCCATTTCGTCCTGCTGGCGTTTCTTGGCATGGTCAGACACACACCCGGGTTTTGCCCCGGTCATGCAGCCATGTTCTTCAATGCGCGATAAATCGTTTGCTGTCCCATAGCCTCGTTGGACTGCCCATTGGGCACCGCCAGCGAGCATGTCATCCATTTCCTTGGGTTTCAGGCGCAATTGCCCTGTACTACCCACGCCTGCGGGCACCTTCGCAAATAAGAGGTTCGCCAGTTTTTCTTTCAGGGGGGTGATATCGTCCGCACGCAAACCGGTGTAGAGGGTCCGTACGCCGCAGGAAATATCAAACCCGACACCGCCGGCAGACACCACTCCTCCCTGTTGAGGGTCGAAGGCGGCGACTCCGCCTATCGGAAACCCGTACCCCCAATGCGCATCGGGCATGGCAAACGAGGCTTGGACAATTCCCGGGAGTGTGGCCACATTGACGACCTGTTCATAGACCTTGAGATCCATGTCGCGAACGAGTGACTCATCGGCGTAAATAATTCCCGGCACGCGCATCTTTCCCTTTTGAGGGATGTGCCATTCATACGCAGAGACTCGGGATAGGAGATTCAGGTCCATACGGTTTTTCGCAGAAGGAAGAGTGGATCAATCGGTACCCCGACCTAGTCGGTTACCATGCCTGCAATATTCAACTCCCAGGACTAGACATCAACGACACATTGGGCAACCCAACCGTTTCCCTCAATCCGCCTGACAAACAGCTCGGTATAGGTCGCCCCCTTTATTTCTACGGCTGGTTCATGTTTCATGCGATCGACTGGTTCCCCATATGCGATGCCCT
>DOFS01000318.1 GCA_003523945.1 Nitrospiraceae bacterium
TATGTGTACTGGACGCCACATCGGCAGTGGGCCCTGAGTCTGCAGGCGGAATTCGAGCAGTTCCGGCGTGCGGCAAACGAATTCCTTGTGGTGTTTGGCGGGCATCCGACAAAAGTGACCACCGTGAGTGTGCCGGGGAACATCCGGTATTTTCATCCGAATGGGTTCTTCGCAGGCGTTCAAGGAACCTTCGTCCGGCAGATGCTGGATCTGGCGCCACCATCCCCATTTTTTACCTCTCCTCCCCGGGATTCAGATAATTTTTTCCTCGTCGACATCAGTATTGGATACCGGTTACCCCAACGACTGGGGATTTTTACCCTGGAAGTGCGTAATCTCTTCGATCAAAGTTTTTTCTATCAAGACCAGAATATTCAGGTGGCTGAACAAACAGTGACGCCGCGGTTTTTCCCCACTCGCACGGTGCTGGGTCGACTGACCCTGAGTTTTTCACTTTTTAATTAGGAGGCCTTATCATGAATCGTCTTATTCTTCTATTTGGCACCATGTCATCATTAATCGTCTTCTTAATTGTTACCAGTGATGCTCCCAGTTTTGGCGAAGATATGATAAAAAAGACCGTAGACATAACCATAGAATTTTCTAAAGATGACGGTGGGAAAAAGGAAATGAAGCCAAAAAAAAGCGATTGGGAACCTATCAAAGAAATTCCATCAGGAGCTGATCTAATTTACAGTGAGACGGTCGAAATTAAAGTCTACAAAGTAAACCCCTGTTATGTTTGTATGGGTGGCACTTGTTATGTGAAGCAGAATTGCTGATTTCAAAGACTGTCAGTTGAAAATTGCAAAGGGGTGTTTCTCAGGCCGTATGATTGGAACGGACGAGGAGTGAGGGGAAAGAAGAGAGGCTGAGGCGGATCTGACCCGGTTTCAAAGAACACTAAGGGTGATCGACAAGAGTCCTGCCCGGCCTTTTTTCTTTTGACGGAACACCAGCCCCCTAATGCTGCTGGTCACCGGGACAGACATCTGTCAACGGCAATTCGTCTTCACAAGTTTCCTTCCTTTGATTAACCGGTGAGAGAAACGGTGGTATGTCTTTTAAGTATCAAATTGCGTTTGTGGCCTTTCCGGGTAGCTCCCACTTTTACCCTCTTCCTTAAATTCTTTGAATCAACCCTTATAGCCACGATTAGTCAAGCCCCCTTCTGCATCAATACTTCTCTGCTCATGTTGCCGGGTATGTTCCTGGTCATCGCCTTCCGAAGAATCGGTGGAATCCCCTTTGGCTTCCATTAGCTTTTCGACATCACCTTCCACCCTTTATACGGGACTATGGGGTTGGCTATACCCAATAGGTGTCTGACCCGGAAATCCAGCAGGACATGCTCAGGTTTCACGAAGGCCTGTGACCGGCCAGCGGAAATTGGCAGACGAGGTTCAAGAGGAGCTGAACCACCTCAAGACCTTGCTAAGCCCTCAACGAAAAGTAGTCGGACTTCATATTCTTGAGAAAGCAACGGGAATTTTCAAAAACCAAGCTCTGATGAAGGAAAGTATGGCAATCAATTGGTATCCATTTGGATACACACCTGTATCTATTCGGATAACAGTTCCGCCTTATGTTCCTCCCTCAGATGCAGAACCTATTTGGTTAGTGGAGCTTTCAGGAGGTTGTTAATCAATAGAAGGTGAATGTCGCAATTCTTCTACCGATCTTATGCCTGGCAGGCATGGTCTGTGCTCATTCTATTCAGGCAAGGGTGTCTGTAAGCCTGGTAATGCCTTCGCATGATTGAAAAAGGGTGAGGAACAATCCGGCCATGTGTCATCCGCGGGAGCGATGTTCTCATTTGCACCGCGACGGGTTTTTCTCTCCAATTTCCTTCCTTACCAACGCGGCCTGTAACTTTAAGGTGTTTTTGGCACAGTTGGTCGTATTCGAAGCTCAGCTAACACGCGAAATCAAAAAAAAGGTTGTTGACACCCGTCAGGTGAAAAGGAAATTTCCATCAAAGAGCAATAAAAATGTCCCCGGTTTGCTGAGCAGAGCATTGGGCATGCTTCCCGACATTAAATGTGGAGTCCGGCTTTGTATCTTCGGTTCAGGGGCTTGCCGCCAAGCGCGTGTTGGGGGGTAGCCATGCGGCGACGTGGTGGACAGTGGGTTCGTTTTTTTCCTGTCATCTTATTGGGCCTTGTCTTTTTTCCTGGAGCCGGGAGTCAAGCCGCTGAACGTTGCGTGCCCTGGGTCGCCAAGCTCGTTTCCGTGGAAGGGACAATCGAGGTCAAGCATACGGCGCAGGGCGAATGGTCCTCCGCGACTCTGGGAGACACGTTCTGTGTCGGCGATACCATCCGCCTCCAACAATGGCGCGCGGCCATCAGGCTCAATAACGAAACCATGATCCGGCTGGATGCGGGGACGACCCTGACTTTTACCAAAGTGGAGGACGACACTCTCTCGTGGCTCAACATCATTAAAGGCCTGGTCCACTTCATGAGCCGGGTGCCGCGCAGCCTCACCGTCACCACCCCCTTTGTCAACGGAACTATTGAAGGCACGGAATTTCTGGTGGAAGTGGTCGATGAGCAGGCCACGATTTGGGTCTTTGAAGGCCGCATCTTTGCCAGCAACGAAAGCGGAAATCTAACCTTGGTTAATGGCCAGGCTGCTGTTTCTAAATCCGGTCAAGCCCCTGCGCTTGTCACAGTCGTGAAGCCATGGGATGCGGTCCAGTGGGCACTCTATTATCCTCCGCTCATCGACTATCGCCCGGCTGAGGTGAAAGGGGATGATGCGACGATCATTCGAAGTGCACTGGAAAGTTATCGACAAAATGACCTGTCTGGAGCCTTGAGCCAACTAGAATCCATTCCGGAAGCCCGGCGGGATGTGCAGTTTTACTTATTGCGCGCCGGGCTGCTTCTGTCGGTAGGCCGTGTGGAGCAGGCGAGGGCCGATCTCGCCGAGGCGAGACGTCTCGAGCCGGGCAACGGCCGGGTTCTGGCGCTGCAATCCGTCATTGCCGTTGTGCAGAACGACAAGGAAGCAGCATTGAGACTGGCCCGGGAGGCCAGGGAGCAGGCGCCTGAGTCACCAGCCACGTGGCTCGCCTTGTCTTATGCCTATCAAGCGGGATTTGATATCGAAAAGGCGCAGGAGAGTGTGGAGCAGGCGCTCAAGATCAACCCTGCCGATGCCCTGGCCTGGGCACGTCTGTCGGAGTTGTGGCTCTCGCGGGGATACCTTGACCGATCTCTCGAAGCCGCGCAGCAGGCCGTCGCGCGTAATCCTGATCTGGCCCACACGCAAACGGTTTTAGGCTTTGCCTATCTCACTCAATTCAAGATTGAAGAGGCGAAGGCGGCTTTTCAAAAGGCTATTCAATTGGATCAGGCCGCCCCCCTTCCCCGCATGGGTTTAGGGCTTGCCAAGATCCGTGTCAGCAATCTGGCTGAAGGCCGACGTGATATCGAAATCGCGGCAGGCCTTGATCCGAACAATGCCATCATCCGCAGTTACTTAGGCAAAGCGTACTTTGAAGAAAAGCGTGATCCTCTTGACGGAACACAATTCGACATCGCCAAAGAGTTGGACCCGCGCGATCCCACGCCCTGGTTTTACGATGCGCTTCGCAAACAATTAATCAATCAACCGGTGGAAGCCTTGCACGACCTTCAAGAATCAATCCGGTTAAACGATAACCGGGTGGTTTCCCGTTCAGGTCTGTTAATGGACAAGGATGAAGCGGTACGCAACGCCACGGTGGGAAGAATCTATCAAAACCTTGGCTTTCAGCAGCGGGCGTTAGTCGAAGGGTGGTACGGAATAACAGTCGATCCTGCTTCGCAAATGGCCCATCGGTTACTTGCCGATTCTTATTCTGCTTTACCTCGCCATGACATTGCACGGGTGAGTGAACTGCTTCAGTCGCAACTTCTGCAAGAAATCAACACGAACAATCTTCAGCCCCAATTAGCGGAGCGGAATATACAGATACTTGAAGGAGCCGGTCCGGCAGTCAGTTCGTTCAATGAGTTTAATCCGATATTCATGCGCAATAACGTCAGGGTACTAGGCGATGGTCTTGTGGGAAATCTCGGCACCTCCGCCTATAGCGTCGTCCCGTCGATTCTCTACGACAGGTTCTCGCTAAGCGGAGGGGTCTTTCAATACTGGACCGATGGATTCCGCCGGAATAACGATGTAAAGGATACGATCTACAATGTGTTTGGACAGGCGGCGGTCACGTCAAAATTGAATATTCAGGCTGAATATCGCGAGCGTCATTCCGAGCAAGGCGATGTGGCATTCAACTTTGACCCGGATAATTTCCAACGCACCTTCCGTCAAGACACGGATCAATGGACCTACCGGTTTGGCTCCCGCTATGCGCTCGCTCCGCATTCAGACTTTCTGGTTTCGTTTATCCATGGAAATTTTCAGCAGGATGTGGATCAGCCAGGGTTGAGTGGGAAAACAGATCAGGATCGTAACCAGGTTGAGGGGCAGTACTTGTTCCGGCATGATTTGGTGACAGCGACGGTGGGTGGAAGATGGGCTAAAGGCAATCAGGACACCCGTTTGTTTTTTAACGGTGCGCTTGCTTCCCAGATCAAAGACGACCCGAAAGACAGTAGTGGGTATGTCTATCTGAATGTGAAATGGCCACAAAACGTCATCTGGACGGGAGGGCTGGCTGTCGAGTCCATCGATAATATCACTGATGATGAAGTTCGGGTCAGTCCCAAGGCCGGAGTCCAATGGAATATAACAGAGCGAGCTCGGCTACGCCTTGGCTATTTCCAAAGACTCCAACGGAGATTGACGGTCGCGCAGACGATCGAGCCGACTCAGGTCGCCGGCTTCAATCAGCTTTTTGACGATATTGACTCCTCGCACACCGAACGCTGGGGTGCCGGTCTCGATACAAATCCGACCGATAATATCTATGTCGGTGCTGAATATACGCTTCGAAAGATCGAGGCCCCGCTTATAGATGCGAATACCTTTGAAACGTTCCGGTTTGAGCGGTGGGAAGATCTTGCACGTGCTTATGTGTACTGGACGCCACATC
>DOFS01000319.1 GCA_003523945.1 Nitrospiraceae bacterium
AACCAAGACATGTATCTAAATAGATAAGTTATGTATCCAAATGGATACCCTTCCGTGGTGCCTGAGATGGTATAACCACAGCTGAAATACTTTGAAAACGAAAAATTCTGTTTTCAGCCAATTGGTTATCTTCAAGGAAATCGGTAAGGGCACCCAACATATGAATGGTATTGAAGTTGCCTCAATAACAATTTACGTGATCAAAATCACAAAAACCATGAGCCTCAATCATCTTCATGGCATGATCTCCCAATCCATGAGAAAGGATTGTAGGGGTGGCGACATATACAGAGAAAGTCGCTTGGGCTCGTGCCTCTGAACACGCAATCGTTGCTTCCTAATGAACCCGCCTCTCTGGGTTTAATTCCTTGGTGTCGACAAGGAATTCACGACGAAAGGAGTCGGATTCGGAGGGAGGCAGAAGGTGCGGAACACGGATGCTCCCTCCTCCTCAGTAGTCTCAGACTTTGAAAAACAGGATTCGCCAAGTCATTGAGGCGTCATTGGGGCATAGGAACGATTCGATGACTCGTTGCGCAGAAATGTGAGAGAAGGAACATGCCCATGCAACAAGAAACCGTCATCTTTAACCGACAGATCATCCGTCTCTTCAAAGGTATTCTTAAAGCATGGGAACAATGGGTGGATGAAGTCGAAAATGTCAAAAACCACAAAGGGCGCGGTGTTGAGCCCCAAGATTTGGCGGCACGAAATGTCAGAAAAAAAGAAGAGGATCCAAATGGCGGGACCATGAGCCCGTAACGTCCTCTAACCTTCGTACGCTTTCTCCCCTCGCGTCATTCGACGCCTCGTGTCGTCAAAGCCTCCGAATTCAAGCCACGGTATCATTGCTAGGAAATCCGAGAAAAAAAGGAGTGGAATACTATATGAATATTCTCACCAAAAATTCCCCGTTTTCCGCTTATCAATACATCGAAAGACGAGCACACAGGATGCATCTCCTCCATACACTAAACATGGGTGAAATATGACCAGGAACGAAGTTTCTGTCTGTTCCACTTGGCTTCTGTGCATCAGCTTCCTGGCTGTCGGGCTTACCACGTCGGTCACCTCGGCTGCGGAATGCCAACCGATTGTGGCGACGGTCGTGTCCGTTCAGGGCAGAGTGGAGGTCCGCCGCGTGCATGTCGAGCAATGGAAGCCGGTGAGTCTCCACGATATTCTCTGTGCCGGGGATCGCATTCGGGTAGGTGATGGAGGCCGGGCGGATATCGCCCTTGCCAATCGAGCGGTACTCCGGTTGGATCAAAACACCACCATCACGCTGGGAGGAATTCAAAAGGAACAGACCGTTCTGGTCGTCCCCGTCGAAAGTGCGACTGATGTTTTCACCCGTGCCATTCGCGCGATAGAGATAAACACCCCATTTGTCAGTGCAGGTGCGGGGGAAACGGAAGGAATAATTCGGATCAGAGACACTCAAACGGAATCACCATCCTTGATGGGAAGGGTGTGGTCGCCAAGGGATGACCGAACGTTTTCTCTCACCGGGTGGAAATTGGTCGTTTCAGCAAAGGTAAATGCGCTGGCGTACCACATGTCGTCCTATCCGGTGATGGCCGATACTGAAGAAGGGAGCCAACAGGAATGGCCGATACCTCAATGTTAGTTGTTCGAAATTCAAAGGCAGCCAGGAGGGTGAGAGGTAATGGTATTTAACGTGGAAACAAACCATGCATTGACCGGCTGTATGAAATTTTATGAATCACGTGGGTAAGTCTGTATGGGATAGCTCGCGAACCTTCATAGGAGATATATCTGTGGAATTTGAATGCAAATCCTCCTCGTTTCAGATTTCTGTTACGGAACGCCGAAAAGAGCCTCGCCGGATAGAAGATCGAGGATTGATACAGCGCAACCGGGAGTTGGAAGCGGCCTGCCGGATGACGGAAGTGCTTTTCCAGAATTTCCATACCGATGAGGTGGTTAAAAAAATACTTACTACTGCGCTGGAGGTAGTTGGAGCGGAGAGCGGATCCATTCTTCTCGCGAGTCAGGATTCCGAGGAGCTCGTGTTCCGTCATTCCATTGGAGCCAGACCGGTAGAAATCGGAACGGCGATTCCATGGGACAAGGGGATTGCCGGGGCCGTGTTTCATTCCGGACAGCCGATCGTGATCCCGGATGTCAAACGGGATCAACGGCATTATAAAGCCATTGATGAGTTAACCGAGCACGTAACACGGGATATGGTCGCTCTGCCTTTAAAACGGTGGGAAGGAAACCCTATCGGTGTGTTGGAAGTCCTGAACAAACGCGAATCGCTTCTTGATGAAGAAGACGTGGCTATCCTGACAATTGTGTCAGCCCTTGCCGCTAGCTCGATTGAGCAATCCCGTCTGTACCGGGAAGCGAAGCTCGCCGTCATCTTGGGAATGTTGGGTGATGTTAGTCATGATATTAAGAATATGTTGATGCCGGTGTTATCAGGGGCCCAATTATTGGAGGATGAATTGGATGAGCAATTTCCTCGTTTGATGGAAGTGAAGATGAAAGGAGCTGAGACCAGTTATGCCAATTGTCAGGAACTCACCAGGATGATTGTGAACAATGCCAGACGGATACAACGGCGCGTGCGGGAAATTGCCGATGCGGTCAAAGGTGTCACGAGTCCACCCCACTTCGCCCCCTGCCTGATTTCCACTGTGGTGAGGGCCGTGTTTGCAACCCTTAAAACCTATGCGGCGGAGCACGCGGTCCTACTTGAAACCGACGGCCTGGACACCCTCCCTGTCATTGAAGCGGATGAGCACCGTCTTTTTACCGCGTTTTACAATCTCATCAGCAATGCCATTCCGGAGATTCCCGGAGGAGGCCTGATCTCGGTTTCTGGAGAGGAGAACAATCCAGGAGAGGGGATTCTCATCACTGTTTCGGACAATGGTCAGGGCATGTGTCCCGACGTGCGGGATCGCCTTTTTCACTCCGAGGCCATCACCACCAAGCAGGAAGGGACGGGGCTGGGGACCAAAATTGTCAAAGATGTGGTGGATGCCCATGGAGGACGCATTGATGTCGAAAGTGAGCTGGGTGTGGGCACAACGTTTTATCTGCATCTTCCTGTGCACCCTCCTGCACCGAGATTGTGAAAATTGTCCCGACGGCTGGTCTTATTGTGAGGATGGCTGATTGGTGTGTGCTTCTCAGTGGACGACGAGTATGAAGCTGATGGGATAGGTCGTTCGGAAATGCCCACATGGAGCAGTGGGTACTGACGGTTCTGGTGGTATCTTCAGGAATGAGATTCCCAGAATCAGAGGAGAGGCATTCGTGGCCAAACTCATTAAGGCGGTTTTGTTTGGTCTGCTCATTGGTACCGTTGGAGTTGTTTTAAGTGTTGTCCCTCTCTCTCGTAGTTTTGAAGAAGATGTTGGATTAGGTCTCTTGTTCCAATTGCGAGGCGTCAGGCCGCCACCGACTGAGGTGGTGGTCATTCGTATTGATCAGGATTCTTCAGAGCATCTCAACGTCCCTGATAATCCTGATAAATGGCCTCGCTCTCTTCATGCTCGGCTAACGGACGGGCTGGTAAAAGCCGGAGCCAAAGTCATTGTCTTCGACGTCAATTTTCTGGAAGCCCGATCTCCGGAGGAGGATGTAATTTTCCAAAAAGCTATTCAGCGAGCCGGTAATGTGGTGCTGGCAGATGCGGTACATTTGAAAAAAGTTCCCATGGGTGTGATGGCAGAAGCCGGTGCTGGCCCGGATAGCATCGTGAAAATCTCGAAGCCATTTGCGCTCTTTAAGGAAGCGGCCGCCGGAACCGGGCCATTTATGCTTCCAAGAATCCCCTTTAGGGCGAACCAGTATTGGACGTTTCAAAAAGGAAGGGGCGATACGCCAACTTTTCCAATCCTGGCATTCCAATTGTTTTCTTCATCGGTCTATGAAAAGTTTCTTGATCTTCTTGATCAGGTGCATCCCAATTTAACCGGCCGACTTCCAAATGATTTTGAGTCAATTCGAACCAGCAAAGGCCTGGTGGAGTTAGTACGGAATATCAGAAAGGTCTTTGAGGGCAATCCACATTTGGCAGAAG
>DOFS01000328.1 GCA_003523945.1 Nitrospiraceae bacterium
AGAATTGTGGCCATGGGTGGACAGATTACCCACAAACCAAGAAACTTTGTTACCAGGATTGACGATGTCTGGGTTCAATCTCTCTATAATGAAACCCATATTTCTTTTATGTTCCGGTGGGATGACCGCACAAAGAGTGTGCAGGAAGATGAGGTGGACTGGGAACCCTATGAGGTAAATCTTGGGGATTATGGGATAGAGGAGCAGCCTCCCGGAGGCTCGAAGTTTGCTGATGATCCTGAACATCCTGAATCCATCGCTGCGAAACAAACTGCCTATCAAGTGTTTAACGATGGGCTAGCTTTTCAATTCCCCATAAAATGGCAGGAATTGCCGGCTCCTCGGAAACCTAGATATTTTTGGGGAGATGAGGGATATCCGGTGGACATCACCAAATGGACGGCTGATGGCGAACTGAAAGCCTATCAAGGTGAAGGTTGGGATATAGATTTCGAAGATCGTGACGATTTTACGGAACAACTCAAAGTCGTAAAAGCGGAATGGGCAAATGGACGCTGGACGGTTATAGTCACCCGCCCACTCAAAGGTGACTATGAAGAAGATGCCTATATTGAGTTGGGAAAATATATTCCTATAAATTTCTTCGTTTGGGATGGTCACAATGGGGATGTGGGTCGAAAGATGGCGGTTTCCGCTTTCTATTACCTTGTGTTAGAGCCACCCATTGAAAAGGAAACATATATTTACCCGACGCTGGCAGCCATTGGTTTGGTACTTGTTGAAGGGTGGATTTTGACCAGACGCGCTAATCGGCGTAAGGGAAAAGTCTAACGGAAATGTAAATATCGGATTTATCCGAAAAAAAAGGAAGGGGGTGGGCAACCACCCCCTTTTTTTTTACATGCCACATAATAGAAAAATTCAGAATATTTCCGGTGTGGTCCTGGCTGGCGGGAAAAGCCGGAGGATGGGAAAGGACAAACGATTACTCGAATGGAAGGGGTCCACATTTCTCGATACAGTCTGTCGCACCATGTGGGATTTGTTTGATGAGGTCATTCTGGTGACCGCAACTGAAGATTACCCGTGCGAACATCTCCCCGTGCGTTTAGTGACCGACGTTATTCCTCAAAAAGGGTCCTTGGGGGGCATTTTTACCGGTATTAAAGAGGCCTCTCATCCTTTTGTTTTTGTTGTGGCGTGTGATATGCCATTTTTAAATTCCTTTGTCATTTCTAGGATTTGCGGGCTACCTCAAAGTGATGTAGTGATGGTCAAACTTTCTACTGGATATCAGCCACTTCACGGGCGATATTCCAAACGCTGTTCTTTCATCATGGAACAAATGATTCATGATGGGAATCTTCGGATTCAAAGTCTTGTCAAGGAAGCATCTCTCTCGGTTCAAATTGTTGATGAATCTATATTCCAGGATATCGACCCACATGGGTATTCTTTTTTGAATGTTAATACTCCCTCGGATTTTGAATTTGCCAGAAAAGCTGCTTCTCAGTTGAAATAATTACATGGCTCTATCCGGCCCCGTATTATGGATTGTTCATTAAGGGGTGTCAGGAGGGGATGACGCTTCCAGTGAGTCTTGCCAAGGCTAGAATGCTGTGTTACATTCGCCGCGGCCATTAAAAAACTTATATATTCTGCATAGATAGGATGTGTCAAAGTGGAGAAGTTTCTCCAAAATCAAGTCATTGAAGCCATTGCTGTCGTCTTAGGGAATCTCAAGGAATCCGGCGAGGTAAGTGTGGCCGCGAATCCAATCATTGTTGTGGAACCTCCTAAACGACCGGAATGGGGAGACTTTTCTTCTAGTATCGCGATGACGTTAGCCTCACAAGTTCGGCAACCGCCTGTGAAAGTGGCTGAACTGTTGGCAACAGGGCTTCGTATGCAGTTTTCAGATGTATTTGCCCGCATCAGTGTGGTTCCTCCGGGATTTTTAAATTTGACTCTCCATCCTCTCCTGTGGATCCAGGTTCTACGGATGATTCAGGATAATGGATCTTTGTATGGGAACAGCCACATCGGAAAAGGGAAACGTATTCTACTGGAATTTGTGAGTGCTAATCCGACCGGGCCGTTGCATGTCGGACATGGACGTGGAGCTGCACTAGGACAGGCTATCGCAAGAATATTGAAATCTTCCGGGTTTACAGTTTCCCGAGAGTATTATATTAATGATGCCGGTCGTCAATTACAGTTGTTGGGTCGTTCCGTTTACGCCCGTTATCGAGAGCATTGGGGAAAGCCGACCCCGTTTCCCGAGGATGGCTATCACGGAGACTATATAAAAATTGTGGCCGAGTTGTTGGCGAAGGCTCATGGGCAAACCTTACTGGATAACCCATCGGATGAGGCCGAGACGCTCTGTGCCCAATTGGCCAGTCAGATGCTTTTAGATCGAATCAAAGAAGATTTGGCCACATTTGGTGTGGATTTTGACACCTGGTTTAGCGAGACATCCCTGCATACGACAGGTCTTATTCAAGAGTCCTTGGACGAACTTCGACAGAAAAGTCTGCTCATAGAAGAGGACGGAGCCTGGTGGTTTCGTTCATCTCAATTTGGAGATGAAAAGGATCGCGTGGCCCAAAAACAGGATGGGAGCTATACCTACTTAGCGGCCGATATGGCCTACCATCGACAAAAGTTAGAACGAGGCTTTGATACGTTGATTAATATTTGGGGTGCCGACCATCATGGGTATATTCCACGAATGGAGGCAACGGTTCAGGCGTTTGGCTTTGCCAAGGAGGCTTTACGAATCGTCTTGGTGCAAATGGTAAGCCTGAGACGAGGTGGGCAAAAAATTGAGATGTCGAAGCGAGCCGGGGAATTTGTGACTCTGCGGGAGGTGATTGATGAGGTCGGTCCAGATGCCGCCAAGTTCTTTTTCTTGATGAGGCGGGCCGATACGCATTTAGATTTTGATTTGGAATTAGCCAAACAACAGTCTTCCGACAATCCTGTCTATTATGTCCAGTATGCGCATGCCCGATTGGCCAGCCTCTTTCGAGTGGCTCGTGATCGGCAGGTACACCTTCCGGCTATCCAGGATGTTAATCAGACCTTGTTGGTTCAAGAGGAAGAGTTGGGGCTTATTAAAACTTTGGCACAGTATCCTTTTGTGGTTGAAGGCAGCGCAATGACTTTGGAGCCTCATCGGGTCACGTTTTATCTCCAGGAGCTTGCTGCGCAATTGCATGCCTATTATAACAAAAATCGGGTCCTCCCCTCGTTGGATGTTGAGAAAAGCACAGGGGATATGGGAGAGAACGATGAGTTAGAAAAAAGTGGGGATTCTGAAGAGTCTGGTCTGGAGCCTACGTATGGATGTGTTACACCTGACTTGACCGCCGCTCGCTTGGCCCTACTTCGGCAAGTTCAGACAGTTATTGGTAATGGTCTGGCTCTCCTGGGAATTTCCGCGCCGGAGAAAATGTAACGTGCGTCAAGGTCAATCTTACCCAGAGACAATGCCTGAAGAACCATCCATCTCACCGTCAGGTCCCAATCGTTTTCACATTCAGCATACTGTGTCATCTGGTCGTGCGAGGGTTGGACGATTGTCTACCTCCCATGGAGAGATCGATACTCCGGCCTTTATGCCGGTAGGCTCACAGGGGACAGTCAAGGGGCTGGACCCGAAAGAAGTCCGCGAATGCGGGTTTCATATGATTTTGGCGAATGCCTATCATCTATTTTTGCGACCTGGCCATGAACTGATTGAATCTCTGGGAGGGCTTCATGGCTTTATGCAATGGCCTGGAGCGATTTTGACTGATAGTGGTGGTTACCAGATGGTGAGCCTGGCCGATCTCTGTGAGGTGACGGAGGAGGGGGTCGGTTTTCGGTCTCACATCGACGGTGCGTGGCATTTGCTCTCACCGGAAAAAAGCATTGGCATTCAAGTCGCGCTTGGATCCGATATTATGATGGTTCTTGACCACTGTCCGACCTTTCCTTGTACTGAACAGCAAGCGCGTGAAGCGGTACAGCGAACGACCAGGTGGGCTAAGCGATGCGCTGAGGTGCCGAGAAAAGATCACCAATGGCTGTTCGGGATTGTTCAGGGCGGAGTCTTTGCTCAATTGAGACAAGAATCGACTCAGGAGTTGGTCAATTTGAGCATGGACGGCTATGCTTTGGGTGGGTTATCCCTGGGAGAAGAAAAGCCGGCGATGTTGACGATGATCGAGACCGTCATTGATCAGCTTCCACCAAGCCGTCCTCGCTATTTGATGGGGGTTGGGCTTCCTGAAGATATTGTGGAAGGGGTGGCACGGGGTTTGGATTTATTTGATTGCGTCATCCCGACCCGGCATGGGCGCACGGGCTGGCTGTTTACCTCGACGGGAAAAGTGTTGATTAAACAGGCCCGCTATGCCCGTGACCCTAATCCCATTGATGCCGAATGCGGGTGTCCCGTATGCCGACGGTTTTCCCGGGCCTATTTACGGCATTTATTTTTATCGCATGAAATATTGGGTGTGCGCCTGAATACGGTCCATAATCTCTGGTATTATGGCTCGCTCATGAAGGGGTTACGCGAAGCAATCAGCGCGAATCAGTTTGACGCCTACCGGACGGATTTTTACCGCCGACGCGAATCTGACCTGGGAGAGACCTCCATTCAGGCAGTAACGACCTGATCGAATGGATTGGCCAAACACGTTTATAACTTGAGGTACCTATGAACCTAGATTCCTATGCTTGGGCTCAAGCCGGGGGAGCCGGTCCCGATTCCTCAGCTGGATTTTTATCGCTCATTCCTTTTCTTCTGATTTTTGTGGTGTTTTATTTTTTGCTTATTTTGCCCCAGCAGCGACGGCAAAAAAAACAACGGGAATTATTGGATAGCCTAAAAAAGGGCGATAAGGTAATTACCACTTCGGGGATTTGGGGAACCGTTACCAATTTGGATAAGGAAACGGCTACCCTGCAAGTTGCGGATAATACAAAAATTCGGTTGCAACGCGATCATGTCGCGAGCATCCGCACGTCGAATGAATCTTGATGGATCAAGGGGTAGATGAATGAAAAAGCTTCGTGGGAGGTTATTCCTCCTTTTTGTGGTCACGGTGGTGTCCGCTATCCTGGCTCTTCCTTCGTTTCCAGGGCTGTTCCAGTCCTTACCTGATGGGGTCAGGCAGGTATTGAGCCATCGTGGGCTCTCCTTGGGGTTGGATCTTCAGGGGGGCATTCACCTGGTATTACAGGTAGAAGAGGAACGGGCGGTGGAGATAGCGGTCGATCGGATTCGTAAGGCTGTTGATGATCTCCTAAAGGAAAAGGCGATCGTCGTGGATGGTGTTCGTCGTGAGGGCTCGAAGATGATTGTCATCACCCTTCAACAGGAGGCCGATGAAGAGAAAGTCCGATCGCTTCTCAATGAGGCTTTCCCAAACTTTGTCTCGCAAAATCCATCAGGAACACGTTTGGAATACGAACTCCGCTCCACCGAGGTTGAGCGAATCAAAACCTCAGCCATTAACCAGGCCCTTGAAACCCTCAGGAACCGGATTGATGAATTTGGCGTGGCTGAACCTCTTATCCAGCGGTTGGGGCTCAATCAAATTGCGATTCAGTTGCCAGGGGTCAAGGACCCACAACGAGCTAAAGACCTCATCCAGGAAACCGCCCTCTTAGAATTTAAGTTGTTGGAAGAGTCCAAGGCGGCCTTAGATTTACCGCCACAAGTGGAAAAAGGCCAAGAAGACACGGTGCGGAAGACGTTGGAAGGAAAAATTCCTGAGGGAGCAGAAATTCTATTTGAATCGGCGGTCTCTGAACCGGATGGACGGGCGTATAGCATTCCTTACCTTGTGAAAAAAGATGCCGTTCTCACTGGGGATGTGCTGCAGGATGCGCGCGTGACAATAGGGGAATTCAATGAGCCGATTGTCAGTATCACCTTTGATAGCAAAGGGGCACGAGAATTCGATGAACTGACGGCTGCCAATATCGGCAAGCGAATGGCTGTGGTCCTTGATGGAAAGGTGTATTCGGCGCCAGTGATTCGAGATCGCATTAGTGGTGGTCGTGCGATCATTGAAGGAACCTTTTCAACCGCAGAAGCGAATGATCTGGCGGTGGTGCTTCGAGCCGGTGCGTTACCGGCACCCTTGAAAACTTTGCAGGACTTAACCGTAGGTCCCTCTTTGGGACAGGATTCAATTGAAAAGGGGTTACGAACAACCATCATTGCCGGGACGCTGGTCTTGATTTTTATGATTGTATATTACCGGCTCTCTGGCCTCATCGCAGACATGGCTGTGTTTCTCAATTTAATCTGTTTGCTGGGAGCTCTGTCTGGGCTTAATGCCACGTTAACGTTACCGGGTATTGCCGGAATTATCTTGACCATTGGAATGGGAGTCGATTCCAATGTGTTGATATTTGAGCGAATTAGGGAGGAACTCCGCCAGGGCCGTCCCGTTCGATTAGCTGTAGATAGTGGGTATAATAAAGCCTTTTTGACGATTGTCGATTCTCATGTCACGACCCTGATTACGGGGTTGGCGCTGTTTTTATTTGGAACCGGGCCCATCAAAGGGTTCGCGGTAACCTTGTGTTTGGGAATTGCTATAAACTTGTTTACGGCGTTGGTCGGAACGAAGGTGGTGTTTGATTTCCTGAACCGACGAAAGTTGGACTCGCTCAGTATCTAACGGGTTGCTTTGCGTGAGACGTGATTGCAGGAATCGTCAGTGTTGCTAGCTGGGGTAGGTAAGTAAATCGCATTTTCCAATATGAAGATAGCTTGATAAAGGGTGTGATTGCATGCTCATAGATAGCGGATATTCTTGGGGGAGGAGAAATTTTTCGTCATGATGGAAATTCTTGGGAAAACAGATATTGATTTCATGGGAAAGCGGAACATTGCTTTCATTGTATCGGGCATTCTGGCTTCTCTGGGATTATTGGCCGTTATCGGGATTCTGGTGGGATGGGCAAATCTGGGTATCGATTTTGCTGGAGGAACGGCGGTCCAGCTCAAGTTTGATAAGCCGCTCCTGATTGCCGAGGCCAGGAAGGCCTTGGATGCGCATGGATTGGGTGCCGCTGAACTTCAGGAATTTCCCCAGGATCAGAAGCTCTTAATTCGGGTGAAAACAGAGACCACGATCGAAGAAGGAGTCAGTGAGAATATCATTCAGGCCTTTCAAGCTGAATTTCCTGATCATGGATTTGTTGTGGATTCCAGTACCTCGATTGGTCCCACGATTGGGAAGAAACTTCAAGAAGATGCCCTGATTGCAGTCATCCTTTCGCTTGCAGGAATTATTCTCTATGTTGCCGTTCGTTTTGAGTTTCGTTTTGGCGTGGCTGCTGCCATTGCCACATTTCATGACGTTCTTGCGGTGTTGGGGATTTACTTTCTAATGAATACAGAAATTACTTTGCTGGTGGTGACAGCGCTATTGACCCTGGCAGGATATTCTTTGACCGATACGGTGATTGTGTTTGACCGTATTCGTGAAAATCTTCGTCAGAGGAGACGAGAAACGCCGACGACGATTATTAATAATGGAATTAATCAGGTCTTAAGTAGGACATTAATTACGACTCTGACCGTTGTTCTGGTCTTGGTACCATTGACCGTTTGGGGAGGAGAAGTATTACATGATTTTTCATTGGCCCTACTGTTGGGGGTCATTGTTGGGACCTATTCCTCCATTTTCGTGGCGAGCCCGCTTCTCTTGTTATGGCCTGGCGCAGAGGGCAGACTATTAAGCCGAAGTAAATAGTCTACTCTGTTACCATTTCTTGACATCTAGGAAAAAGGAGTACCAGAAT
>DOFS01000489.1 GCA_003523945.1 Nitrospiraceae bacterium
TCGTCGTCAGCCCGCTCGTGGGGTTTACCGTGATGCCCGCCACGTCATTATCGGTGTTGGTCACACTCACGTCGGCGGGATCCAGCCCGGCGTAATCAAAATCGTCGCTTGTGGCGGCCCCCGTGAGGATGAAGTAGGCGATACTCCCGTCGATCATCGCATCATCCACACCGGTGACGGTCACCGTCTGTGGAATGGTTCCATTGCTAGTCGTGAAGGTAAGGCTGGCGGGACTCACCGTCCCTTCCGTCGTGTCACTGCTGCTCAGGGCAATACTGACGTCACCCGTCGGCAGCGTATCCAACACCACCGTAAAGGTGGCGGTGCCTCCCCCTTCTGTCGTCGTTAACCCGCTCGTGGGGTTTACCGTGATACCCGCGACCTGTGCATGTACCGTTGGCAGGCCAAAAGAAGGCAACAACAAACTTATCAACACCACGAACTTCAACGGGCTCAACGCGCGACGCTGGCCTTTTTTAATTTTTTTGAATTTCTGGTCATCATGAACCTGGAGATCCCCTTCATTCCCCCGGAGCGACTCATGAGGAGGAAACACGTGAAACATCCTGGTGAGACGCTTAACCAGCATCTGATTAAAAAATGAGACCATGGCAATCTTCGTTTCAGACTTTTTTATAAATGATTCGCACCTGAGGTAAAAATGCCTCTCATCTCCTCCTTCTGTCGTGCTGAACGCCGACTGATTTGCTGCACGGGAGGGAGAAGTATGGAAAAGGGGGGGCATCATCGGCACCCGTTCCATCCACTTTTATAGAAGATTAACGATTCACACCAATGAATGCCAGCCCCTCGATATTCCTGTGCTCCATCTAATGAATTCGTGGCGGGTGAGAGTACTCCGGATGGAAATTTCGCTTCTATTAGTATGGGTTATGGAGTTCTTTCTACCCTCACATGACAAAGTGCTCGCAAACACAAAGAGGCGGGACACCTCAACCGCCCTTTTCCCCTGGACCGGCTGCACGGTTGTTCACCCCCAATGAGATCCTTATAATGCCTACCAGTATTTCGCTCAATCAGTCTGATCAGCAACCCGACAGGACAGGACAAGGAGTCTGCCACATGGAAATGAATACAAAAGAACAAACAACCACCGAGGTCCAGGACGACCCAAAGGCCCGCGCACTGCTCGAAGCCGCCTTTGCCAAGACGGCCAGGTGGCAACCCGATTTCCAGGGTTTTCAAGCCGACCTCCGCATTAATGTGAATGGAAAGGAAACCAAAGGGACCGTCACGGTGAAAGGACCGCGGGACGTGACAGCCGTCATCGATGATGCAGACCTACAAACCTGGGCTCAAGACCAAATCGGAATGATAGCGGTGCATCGCGGCCCCAGAAATTTCCAGGAATCCGACGGGAAATACACCCTGACCTTAGGCGGGGAAGAACACCATCCGCTCGGGCAACGGATTAATATACATGGAGACAAAATGGGTTCCTGGTACCGGGTAAAAGATAACCGGATTACGCAGATCAACCGGAACATGCCCCAGGCGGCCTTTACCATCAACGTTGAAGATAGTGCGGTGACCCAGGACCAACATCATCTCACCACCCGATACACGGTCTATTATTTTTCACCCAAAGACCGGTCCCTGAAAAATGTCGACAGTTTTTCTGATACACACATCAGGGTTGGCAACTCGGACCTTCCAGCCACCCGTCGAATTATTTCCTATGAAAATGGGGAAATCATCGTGCGAACGCTGACCTTCGAAAACCACAAGATGCTGTCATAAGCCATATCCCCAAGCCGGCATGATGTTGGCTTGGGGATATAAGATTTATCCTTTTTGGAAATGTGAATCCCTTCACCGTAATCCCTGTCCTCCCGTTCCTCCGCCAAATCCGCCGAAGTTTCCACCAAATCCCCCTTGGCCCGTCCCCCAATATTCTCCCTTTTTCCACCGCGGAAACGGATGACGCCGTTCAGGACGGGTGAACCGCCATAATGCGTACACCATCAGCACCACCACCCCGATATTCATCCAAAACGCGGCTGACCGCTGAGGCTGCGGTTTTTCCTTCTGAATAGGAGCCCGCGCGGCTAACGTCGAAAGGGAGACGGCAGACCGGTAGATATTGATGCCATACTCTCTCGAACCAAACATGGGGCGCAAATGCTTGAGAGAAATCTCATCTAATTGTTGTGGAGTCAGGACCGGCAACAGGTTCTTTCCGACGGCCACCACCGCTTGGCGTTCCTGGACAGCTACCAGCAAGAGGAGGCCACGCTCCTGCTGCGCCGTGCCAACCCGCCAGGCTTCATAGAGGCGGGACGCATAGTCCTGGGCATTGGGAAACGGGCTGATGGTTGGAATAGTGACCACCAGCATTTCAATGCCGGAAGAGGTTTCAAGATCTTTGCACACTGATCGAATTTGTTTATGCCATTCCTCATCAAGCAGGGTGGCATAGTCACTCACATAACCCAAGGGAGTTGGGAGATTTTGTTCTTTAGGCGTCATCCCCATCGAGGGTGCAGAGAAAGTCAGCACCATCATCAGGGTCAGTACACCAACAAGACCGTTAGGATAGCCGGTCATACGCGGCCCTCATGACGAATAGTCTGAACGCGTTTCCGCAAGCTTTCCAAACTCCGGAGATACCGTTCATAGACCTTGGGCCATTCAAGGGCACCCGGACTATTCATCCCTCTCTTCATCTGAAGCATCTCAAGAAAGATGGTGTCTTCAACCTGCAGCGCGCCGGGAAGCCGTTCAAGAATCTGCTGATCTTTTCCTTTTGACGGCTGGCCTAAGATCCGAAGAACACCTCGCACACAGGGGAGAACGGCAGTAATGGAGAGAATGAGCAGAGCCTGGATTGCCTCGGCCCGGCCTTCTCCTTCGACAAACCGTTGCCGCAAGCGAATCACATTGGCCAGGAGTTCCTGTTCACATTGCCAGCCTAACTGCCTGTCATCAATCTGCTCTGCGCCAAACGGGTCCCGGCCGGCCAGGCGCACATGATGATCCTGCATTTGCAGATATTCCAACGGGAACAGATCCCGGGATCGGGCCAATTCATCGGCTGTCATCAGCAGGGGCGCGATGATTTGATGTTTTCCCCACTGACGATGCAGTTTCCCGGCACCCTGCAGCCCACCCACTGAGTGTTCTCGAACCAGCACCAAAAAATTGAAATTAGAGCGGCCGGCAATAAAATCGCCCCTGGCCGCGCTTCCATACAGCAGCAGCCCTTCCAAATCTGCACCCCAATCCTTCTGGAGTTGTTTCAGATATCGTTCAAGTGTTTCCCGCAGGTCTTCGGGAAGTTCAAGCGACTGCAACTGAGATGTAGGCATAGAATACACACCGAGTATTGGAAAAATGATGAGAGAAGAAGGTGGACTCCGGAATTAATTACGCCGTCACTGCATGTTCGGGAATGTGATGGGCCCGGGGATCCGGTAACAATCCCGCGGCTTGAAACCGATCCATCCATCCAAATGGTGACGTCGTCCGTAACCCCGCTGTGGCCATGAGCACTTGATATTGCAACCGCGGATTTTTGTCCATGGTGGAGAAGACGCGATCCCGCAACATCCCCAAAAGAGGATTTCCGGTATTCCAGAAAAAAACCTCTTCATCAGCTAAGCGCTGCAGCATGGTGACCTGGGGACGCCGTTGTGTTTCAAAGGGCTTCAGAGCGGACGCCGACCAATTCCCGGTGCGGTGACAACTCTCAAGAACGTCCGCGAGGGTCACGGCATCCACCATTGCCTGCATCCGTCCCTGCGAGGCATGGGGATTCATCCCGTGTGCAGCGTCACCCATCACGACCCCCCCATCCTGAACCCAGGTTTTCGCCCGAACTCTACCGGTCCCCATATAAGCCGTCTGGTCCCAGTCCAGGAAAGAATCAAAGAGCGGGCCAAGGTCCGGAGCAATCGTTTTCCATTTTTTCCGAAGAGCCGGTACGCCGGCTGCTTTGAGTTGAGGCAGGGAATCAGACGAAACCATGTAAAAGGCATAGACCTTCTGTCCGCCAGCGGGGAAAATTCCCAGAATAGACTTTTTCCCCACATAATACTGGGCTTCCTCAAGGTGTCCTGGTGATTCCAACATGGCAATCAGATAACTGTCATGATACCGGTGAAGCGCGGTGGGAATGCCAAGGGCTTCACGAACCTGCGAAAACGGGCCGTCTGCGCCAACAACCACCTGCGCGCCAATGGTCACCGGGGCTCCGTCTATGTCCGCTTCCGCACCGGCGATCCCTTGTCCATTCCGGATCAGCGACCGGAAAGTGGCCCCATACCGAAGCCCCTCGGGATTCTCCCGGCGCAATGCGTCGAGAATGGTGTGATGGACCACATGAGGCCACATCACCAGGGCCCGATTGTAAGGCGGCGGCAACATCGCATAGTCAATGGTACAGAGCCGCGTTCCTCCGCTTCGACGAAAATGAAAAAATCTGACGGGTCTGTAGGCATGGACCGGCAGCTGCTCTAATACGCCAAGACGCTGAAGGATTTCCTGCCCATTGGGTTGAAGAATTTCACCCCGTAATCCCTGCGGAGGTCCAGAAGCCTGCTCCAGGACAATATTGGCAATGCCTTTTCGGGCCAGAAGAAGTCCCAGGACGGCTCCCCCCCCACCGGCGCCAACGATCAAAACCTGTGTGTGTACATCCATGGCTACTCTCCTAGGCTCCTATCCTACAACACAATTTCGACGTGACCTCGCCTCATCCTATCTGTGGTGACAACCGTCTGAGCTGGCAAGGTGCCGGGGTTTCCGCATTCCTGTCCCATGAACCGACCACGATCCAACCCGGTTGGGAATATCAGGATTCGGAGAAAATGGCCTGAAAGTGGTCGCCAGCCTCTTCCCAGGCCGGCGGATAGGTACTCGACAACCACTGCCGGAGATACATTTTCTGCTCTGAGGACAACATGGTTTTAATTTGGTGGGTTCGGCCCTGAAGCGGCTGAAGAAATCCAACCCCCTTCCGGGGGTCCAACGTGGCCGTTCGAACATACACCGTGGTGTAGACCAGAGGCTTCGTCTCATCCCCATCCCCCTGAAGCCAGACGGAGATATATTTCTCCATCTGTAGGCCTGAACTATCCAAAGCCGGGTCCGTGTCATGAAACAATTCGTTTTCAGTCTGCTCTAGAGGCACGGCCCCCTCAGCTCGAAACAAAAAATTATGCTTCCACATGAAAAATTTCCTTTGGATTAGCAGTTAAACCAGGTATGATAGTGTCAAGGGGTTTACGACAATGTCAAGACAGATCATCGCATCAGGATGGTGTGACATTAGAGCCTGAATCATGACACGGCCCCTCACTGAAAAACGAGACAAGACTGGATAAAATCCTGTATTTTTATTATGCTTATCCCGTCCAGGCAGGACTGATATGTGTTCCGGTTATGCATGGTATCGCCATCACTACCCCGCTCCCCTCACAACACCGACATCAGCTCATACTCACATTTTCTCCATGGAGGTTTCACGAGTGAAGACACAAGCCAACTGGTTCATCATGGTGTTCATTGCCAGTCTCGGCATCATTGGATGTCAGGGTACCGGGAAGACCGTGAATTTTAACCCCCATGCCTCCCCGTCCATGATGAAGGCCCAGATCCCCCATGACGAGGATCTGACCATTCTTGTTGAGCCGTTTCAGGATAAACGTACCGAGAAAAATCGCATTGGATCCCGCACGCATTTTTGGGGTGGTGCGACTCACTTTAACGTTTGGAATGGGAAAGTCGGCGAAGGCATGGGTGATCTTGCCATGGAATACCTTAAGGAGCAGAAATGGAACGTTTCCCGGCCGACCACATCTGAACCCCGCCTTGGTAGTTCTCCGGCCGATGTCATTCTGACAGGCGATATTCTATCTTTTGAGGCCAACGCCAAAAGTGGATTTGGCTTTACCGATATTGCGGTCCAAATACGGGTGGGCTTTGAAGCCAAAAATGCGGTGGATGGGAGCACCGTCAGAATGGTGCTCGGGGCGAATGGAACCGACAGCGTGGTCATGTTCGATCCACAGGATGTGGAGCGGCTCACGAATCTCGTCGCCAAAGACTTATTTCATCAATTATTTCAAGATCTGACAGTTAAAAATCGGGCGCTCCAATTAAAATCCGAACAGTCCTAAGATGACGGGCCTCTGCTCCATTCGCCAATCGTTCTTTCTTCAAACCGTGTGTATAAACATCTGTTGTAACCGGGAGGTGAAACGCCGCCAAACCTGATCATGCCCTCAGAGGAAAGAGAACGTCTCCGACTTCATCCGAAGAAGCGAATAGTTACATTTCTCATGAATTATTTTTTTATTTTATCGGCTTCATGGGTCGCTTTATTTGGAAAAGGAGTCGTTGATGGAAACTACTGGTACTGAACTCTCTGTCCCTCAAGCGAATATTTTAATTGTTGAGGACGAGGAAGGCCCGCGTGAGGCCTTAAAAGTTATTTTATCCCCCTATTTCAATCTCTTTACGGTTGACCGGGCGGAAATCGCGCATCAAATTTTGAAAACCCATCCCATTGATCTCGTCACCCTCGATCTCAAACTACCGGATCAGTCAGGAACCGCACTCCTTTCCCAGATTCGGAAA
>DOFS01000309.1 GCA_003523945.1 Nitrospiraceae bacterium
ACAAGAAAAGACCATACAAGCGGAGCGAGTTCCCGAGCCATAAGGATTCGGATTGGTGGCGAAGGAACCTCGAAGAGGCCGGGTTCGAGCGAACATGGTTTTGGGTCCTTTTGCCGGAACAAAAGGGCCTCGCCTGCCGAGGCGAAACCCAGCAACACAAAATATCAGTTTGACACGAGAGCTGAGTAAATACGTGCGAGGCCTTCATCTACCAGAGCTTTTTCCCTGTCCACCCCCAAGATGGACTTCCGATACTCATCATAAAGCCGGAAGGCCAGAACCATAAATTCTGAATGATCCCATCATTTAACTTTGTTCAGAACGGTTCCCAGAATGGGCACACCCTGTAAAAGGGATAAGGATTTTCCGATATCATTCTCGGTCGTCCGGCCGGCCTCAACCACCAACACCACGGCATCCAGCATGGGAGCCAGAGCCAATACATCGGCTCTGTTCAGCAGAGGAGGCAGATCAACCACAACGATGCGTGAGGAATAGCGATGCTTCATTTCCTCAAGGAGCGCTTTCATTTTTGGAAGGGACAACGCCTCCACGGAATGTTGAACAGGGCCCCCACCCGGCAACACCACCAACCGGTCAATTTGCGGATGCACAAGGAGAGCAGAGAGCACGCCATGATCTAAGAGAAAATCGGCGAGCCCCGTATTTTCAAGGCCAAAGAGTTGATGAACTTTCGGCGCTTGTAAATTGGCATCAACCAGAAGTGCAGTATGGTTCGGATCCATCGCAATACTAATGGCCAGATTCGCCGCAACCAGGGTTTTGCCCTCTGTAGAGCCGGGACTGGTCACCCCAATGACGTTCCACCGATTCTCTTCCAGGCGGGAGAGAATCTGGGCTCGCAAAATTTTAAAGGCCTCAAGAAATGGCCCGCCCTGCGTGGTCGTCACCACGCGATGGGCCATCATGGCAGCCTGAGATGGAACCACCGTCCTGGTCCGGGTATAAATTAAGGGAACAGGAATAGACGACGGGCTCAACCCCACCGGGGAACCTATGCGGGCACCCGTCCCTTGAGACTGCTTATACTGCTGAAGTGCGCTTTGAATACGTTCCATCGTAGTGACCGGCAACGAACCCCATTACTCTAATCGCATTTTTCGGAGAGCGACAAACCATAATACATCCAGCGGCATCAAAAAGACATGGACCAAGCCTAACGACGCGACCGTCAAAACCATCGCCCCTACCCCCACCAACTGGTGACGCTTGCCCCTCGCGCGCATCTCCTCTGCCGTGGCGAGGTAAGGAATCACGCTCAAGGGAGCGAGCTTGGTCACCTCCCGCAAGCGATCCGCAGTATGGATAGACCCATCCAATGCCTCGGCCAACGCCCCGCTCCCGATCCCACCTGCCATAGCTAACACCAGCCCTAAAAAGACGATCACCGTCCGGTTTGGCCGAATCGGGCTTTCAGGAAGCATCGGGGGCTCAACCAACGAAAACCGTTCTCCTTTCCGTGCCGACTCCAACACGCCGGCCACCTGCGCTTCCAAGAGGCGGGAACGATATTCCTGAAATTTCTGGGCGGTATTCTCTCGATCACGTAGGAGCGTCTGGTAGGCGGGCTCCAGTTGCGGTGTCCGTTCAACCCGTGCGGCATATTCACGGGCTTGTTGTTCTAACTTGGCTTTGCTTTTCCGCAAATGTTCTAACGGCGCTTTCGCGGAAGCCAGTTGGGCTTGCAAACTGACATAGGCCGGATCATCCAAGGACTCCTCCAAATACACCGATGACGCCCCTTCGGTGACGGCGGATTCTTTCGTCAATAGATCAACCGTGGCACGCGCTCTAACCACATCCGGATGATCAGTTCCATACCGTTCCAAGAGACCGGCTAATTTCACCTGTTCGTCTTGGAGGGTTCTCGACAATTCCTCTGTGCCAACGGGGTGCCCCCCTTGTTGCTCCAGCGCCTCAATTTCTCCTTTGATCTTCATAATGTCAGGATGTTCAGGCGAGAGGTAGGACGCCATACTGGCATGCTCACTGCGCAACCCCTTAAGTTGCTTGCCAATGCTAACAATGCCCAAGCGCTCGCCCATCGAATGCGCATACCGGCTCAGCTCTCCTTCAAGGAGGACAATGCGTTCCTCCTGGACCTGCATCTGTTGATTTTTTTCGATCAACTCCCGCTCCACCTGACTGAGGAGTTGCATATTCATTTGAAATAACTCGGGCAAGGCCCCATGGGCGTTATCCTTAAAGGCCGCAATGTTCTCCTCTAACTGGCTTAAGGCGTTGGCCAGTTTTTCAGACTCCTGTTTCAAAAATGCCGTGGTTTCATGCACCTGCTGCTCACGATTTTTGAGATTTTCACTTAAAAACAGGCTGGTCAATTCATTGGCGATCTTTTGAGTAATCTCCGGCGTGGACCCATCATAGGCCAGGGTAAAGGCAATCGTCGCCTGCGTGGGTTGTCCAGTCCGTCTATCAATCACTTCGGCGTTGATGATCTCAATGTGAATATCAGCAATAAACCGTTTGAGTGCCGCGGCCGACGTATCCCCGGCACGAAACTCCTTGTAGAGATGATGTTCCTCAATAATCGGCATCAAACGGGAACGGGTCATCACCTGCGTCTTGATCCGCTCGATCTGTTGATCCGCATAACTGGTAATGGTGGAACGAATTAAATCTGCGGGGATCTCTTGTTCCACGATAAGAATCATAGCCGTGGACCGGTAGGTGGGCGGCCAGAACATTGCGAGCAGCAACGCGGCGACAACGAGCATGCCGGCAATGCTCCCCATCAACAACCAGCGACGGCGAGCCATATCCCAATACTGCGCGAGAGATTCCGGAGATTCAGTCATCAGCCCACTCCATTACCGGGACACCGCCCATTTCGGCCATGCATACGTCAGCCCCATAGTCACGTTATTCGAATGGGCAGTTTCCCCGGAAAATTTTCGGTGGGCATAGGAATAGGAAAAATCCAACGACCAATATTCCGTCATCCGCCAGGAAACCGTCGGGCCGACATTCAAGTATCGTTGGGAGGAAATATTCCCCCCAGAGACATCAGAAGACCCGACCGTGGCATTATTGGTACCGGTCCCCCTCAGAGAAAATGTCAAGGCATGAGTCAGTTGATGGTTCACAACAAGCTCAAGACGATCGGTGACAAATAACAAACCGAAACCAGATGGATTCAGAGTCCGGCTATACCCGACCCTCATGTGGGAACGTTCCCACTCTTTATCCAGCGATACATTAGTTAACCACGTCAGATTGTTGTCTGTTTGCCTTTGCCCATTCTCATCCAGGGTAGTCCGGACATACCGCAATCCCCCAGAGCCGGAAAGGGAAACCGATTCGAATATCTGTTGAACAAAGCCAAGCTCAACCCCGGGACCATGAGAACGGAATCCAGTCTGGGGCACATGATAGTTTGCATACGACACGGTACCATGCACACGGAGCTCCTCCGTCCACTTATACTCCGCCCCGACCGTTCCGGCATGGACCTGGTAATCTCTTAAAATGGAACCACTTGTTTGATCATAGGTCACATCCGTAAACTGATAGCTATTTTGCGATGTCATCCGCTCCGTGACCAATCGATCCCAACTTCCTCGAACATTTCTGTAGTTACGTGGAATGAAATTCGTGACGATTCCCGTTTCCTGCAATTCAGCGAGCAACGCATTATCCTGGTTTATGGCAGCATCTAAACCAAACCGATCCACTTCGGTGCGATATAACCCGGACAACGGAAGAAAATAATTGTTAAACGTTTTCTTGATTGGGTCCTGACTATAATAACGAGCATACTCGAATTTTGGACTAGCCTTGAGGCTCAAGATCTCTGTGGCATAACTCAGCCCAACACTTGAACCCACTTTCATCCCCCATACCGACCGATGTGGGAGAGTCGTTAAAAAAAGGTTGTCATAAAATTGGTTTTCGCTGTGCAAAATCGGTTCAACGGACCATTCTGCACCAAAGACAATTGACGCACTACTACAGATACCCCACCACACCACCAATACCCAAAACGGAGAGAACGACCTCCATCTCAGCAACCAGTTTGTGAGGAAACTTGGATCATACAGAATATAGGGTTCCTCGCTCTTTCATGTGTGCCCTTGAAAAGTTCATTTCCTCTGGTCCGACGCCTGCCGTCTGGCCAAATGGAGGGACGCTTCTCTTAGCTGGCGGGCCTTGTGTGAGCGGAGCGAGTTGGTCCGCCCTCCTCAAGCAGGCGTCTGCCCGATCCAATGAGGCCGGACGGGGCGTCACTGGTTTTTGGCCTTTTTGCCGGAACAAAAGGGCCTCGCCTGCCGTGGCGAAACCCGGCAATACAGAACATCACGTTCACACGAGAGCTGGTTAAATATGTCCGGTGCGTTCACCTACCAGAGCGTTTTCCCTGTCCACTCCCAAGATGGATTTCCGATACTCATCGTAAAACTGTAAGACCAAAACCCTAAATTCTGAATGATCCGGGGAATCCCCCCTAATACCCCACCCACCTTGTCATCCTGAGCGCAGCGAAGGATCTGAGCCCAGGTGACGACACCCCCGCTTAGCCAGCTCTTCCATTTCACGGCACCATCACCACATCGCCCCGTTGCAACACGATATTCTGTTCAAGGTTCTGCCCTTTTAACACTTCGCCATAATCAAAGGGAAAAGTGGTCTGATCCCCTTGCTTCCCTCGACGTAAGACCTTAATCGAGCCTTCCCGGGCGAAAGGCGTGAGCCCCCCGGACAAGCTGAGCGCCTGCATGACATCCGTATACTGACCAATCTGAAACCCTCCGGGCTTATCGACTTTCCCGATCACAAAAATCCGAAAACTGTTCACTTCAGAAACCGAAATGGTAATCCGCGGGTCTGCCACAAATTTTGTCAGACGCTCATCCATTTCCTTCGCCAGATCTCCAACAGTTCGCCCCTCAACCAGCACTTCGCCGATCAACGGAAACGTAATTAACCCATCAGGACGGACGGTCACTTTGCGAGACAGGATTTCATCTTTCCAGACAGAAATTTCCAACACATCTTGAGGCCCGATTTGATAGGGGGTCTCCTGAGAGGAGGACAGGGAAGGCACCTCGGTGGGAGAGGACGTTTGCGCAAGACTCCACCCTGGGGGGAAGACCCCGGACACCATCACCACGATCAACCCTGCAACCAGATCGAAGCGCCTTCGAAGAATAAAGCCCCGCAAAAAAGAAGCCTGATTCGCATGTGTCATACGGCACCCTTTGTCATGAAATTGTAGATACGGCTCAGAAAGCCTGAAGAAATGCCTCGAACGAAGTCCATACCAATTCTCAGAGGTGCCAACCCTGCTCACACTACCCGTCCGTCGTTCGTATGGCTGCATCCCAACCCCCAAACCAATTCCTATCTCTGCCAACCCCGCCAATGCCCCACTCACAACCCTGGAGGAATATGATACCCGCATCAACACGATGGGCCATTCAGAGGAAAGATCTGATGTTCAAATCCCCCTCTCCCCCTTAGTTCAAGGAGGGGAACCTCATATGTGGTTATTGTTTCATTTCCGCCAACAACCGGCGGGCATCTTCGATGTGTTCCAGTTCCGAAGGCCGTTGCACCGCTTTCTCGAGATGGGTGTGAGCCGTGGCTCGATCCCCTGTCTGCAGGGCCAGCAACCCAAAATGATAGTTGATTAATGCGTGATCGGGAGCCTTGGCCAACGCTTTGTTTAACACACTCGTCGCCTCCTTCAGAAGGCCCATTTTGTAATAGACCCAGGCCAACGTATCAAGCAGAAAGGGATTTTGCGTCTGAGCTTCAAAGTCTTTGGTCAAGGCCAGCGCTTTATCCAGATTCCGTGGATCTCCCTTTTTGTCGGCCAACAGGTAGGCCAGATTGTTCGCCGCCACAACATCATTGGGGGAAAGACTGAGAATCGATTCATACTGACGAATCGCCAGATCAGTCTGCCCGTCTGTTTGATAAAACGCGGCCAACACCGGCAACAACAGGGGGGATTGAGCATGTTTGGTTAATGCCACGTTCAGAATATCGATGGCTTCAGATTTTTGCCCTTGAGCCCAAACCAGTGTGGCCCAATCTTTCCACGGCTCCACCCAAGCGGGATTCACCTCCGTGGCCTTCTGGTATGCAGGGATGGCCAAAGGCGCATCGTGCAATTGGACCAGCACCCCTCCGAGCAGTCCCCACGCAAAGGGGTGCTCCGGATAATCAGAGACCATCTTCTGGAGATAGGCCTGTGCCTGCTCGGGTTGCTTTCGTTGAAGATGCACATTGACTAATGCCGCTAAAGGAGGCAAAGCGTCGGGGTTCGTCTGCTGAGCCCGTATAAACGCCTGAACAGCCCGGTCCCACTGCTGCCGCCCCGAAGCAAGAAATCCCTTAGCCAGATCAATTTGATAGGCCGACCCTCCCGCCTTCTCCAGACGGGTGATGGTGAGTTCCCCCTGTGTCCATTGCCGTTGACCCAACTGTAACTGAAAGAGAGACCAGAGGGATTCTATATGTGTGGGAACTACATTCAGAATAGCCTCCAGGTAATGTTGGGCCTGATCAAGCTCCCCTTCACGAGCCGAGAGACGGGCCAGCGCGGTATAGGCATCAAACTGACGGGAGTTGACCGCCACCGCTTTCTCCAAACTTTCCTTAGCCAGTTCGAACTCGCCCGCCAGCAAATGGGCCTGCCCCAACAGACTCTGGATGGCGCTATTGTTGGGTTCATCCTTCAAGACAATCCGGAATGCCTCCACCGCCGAACGGCCTTCCTTTTGGGCTAAGGCCAGCTTGCCTTTCAATAGCAAGGCATCGAATTGGCGCGGATGTTCTTTCAGCACATTGGCCAAACGAGTTTGGGCCGATTGGGCGTTCTGCTCAGCAAAATCCAACTTCGCCAGCTCAACTTCCGCTTTCAGGCCCTCACCGCTACTTTCCTCTTCTGTGAGAAGCGCATCATACACGTCCCGAGCCTTTTGATAGTCTTGGATCTGTTCATAATGAGCGCCAAGGAGGAACCGGAGCGTGAGGGAGTGAGGCAAGGCTTGGAGCGCCTCATGGAGCAACTCTTCCCGCTGGGCACTCTCTGCGTAGGTCACGAGGCTCTTCCAATGCTGCTCATTATCCGGATCAAGTGCCACGCCTGCACGAAGAAGGGCATGGGATTTGTCCGACTTCCCGAGGTACCGATACAGCCCCGCAAGCGTATCCCGGTGACTGAACACATGGGGCTCTGTCTCGAGTAATTGAAGATAGACGACTTCCGCGTTATCGAAGTCCTTCATCCCGATTGAGATTGTTGCCAGATAATTCAAAAGATCGACATGCCCGTGATGAACCGTCAACCCCCGTTGAAGAATAGATTGGGCTTTTTCGAATTCTTGATTGGCTGAAAAAACCACCGCCAACATTAAAAGAATATCGGGGTCAGTGAGATTCTGTTTCAAAAGAGCATCGGCATGGGAAAGGGCCTTGGATTTTTCTCCGGCGAGAAACCACGCACAGTCTTGCAAGGTAAGGCCTAAGACATCTTGCGGGTCCTGAGCCAATACCGTATCTGCCAAAGCCTGCAACTCTTTCGAATCCTGAGCCGCTAAATAAAATCGCGCCAATCGTCCCAAAGCTTCCCGATGCGTGGAATCCAATTCAAGCACCCTCGCATACCGCCTGAAGGCCTGTGACCAATTGGCTTCTTTCTCGAACACCTGTCCCGCCAGGAAATAGACATGGGGATCCTTGGGATCAATTTTAAGGGCATTCAGCAAGGCCACCCGGGCTTTTGGAAAATTGCCTTCCGCCCTGAACGCATTGGCCTTGGCCACATAAGAGGCTTTCCGTTCTTCCGCACTCCCACATCCACTCAGCACGAATGCCAAAAGCACCAGGGCAGTCCATCGATCACACCATGTGGTCATAAGGCCTTCCTTCCCTTCAAAAATCACACCTCGCCGCACACACCATTCATCCGATGAATTCCCGGTTGACACTTGCAAAAGCGAGATCATACGGAAATTATTGTTCGAGCCATTCGATGTTGCTCTCAGAACAGGCTCTAGAAGGCTCCTGGCTTTTCCTTGTCATCCTGAGAGCCACGAAGGATCTGCCCAGGTCGACTGGGCTATGGCTCAGCCAGATGCTTCGCGGGCCTGCCCTGAGCGTAGTCGAATGGGCTCAGCATGACAATTCTGTTGAGGGTGTCTTCTACCCGGGCTTCTTGCCATCCTCAGACGTTCAATGGAACGCGTTAGGATTCATCGGTTCAGAGTACTGAACGCTAGGGTGTAGAACCTTATATTCTGTATGATCCCAAAAGAGACCGGTTTCACTTCAACCTCAAAAAAAATCTCGAAACACGAGCCTGCGACTTCCAATAGAGAAAAATCAAGGAATAGTCTAAAAATCGGTTATGCGCTACACCTACATAGCCCCCAATGATAAATCCACACCCTGACTTTCCCGCACAGGATTTCTCCGCTGACACCAGAGCACAGAAATCGCGACAGGCTTTGCCCAGGGATCTCACATCTTAGCTATCAATCGTCCTGCCTAACCAGCGGAGGGCCGGGTGTACAGGGGCAGAAAAAAAACGCTCCCTCTTCCTTTCCGGAACAGGGAGCATTCTTGAAGACCACCACATTTCAGAAACCAGCGAGTTTCGTGCTAAAAAAACCTCCTCCGAGCTATGCCAATGAGGCCGATGAGACCCGTTCCAAACAACAACACGGCAGGCGGAAGGGGGACAGCCGCAAACCCATCGGAGTTTGATCCTCCAGTATTCGCGACGTCGATGTGAATCGGAACCCCGGCGACGGACCACACCATGCTCAGAGTATTCCAATAAGAGGGAACACCAGCAGGAACTTCCGCCTGACTTGCTGAGAATTCCGTCCCGGTTAGAGTTGACGTCACTGAGGCGGGTGCAGAATTTGTTAGGCTAAAAACAGTTCCTAGGTTTTGATCTCGTATCGCAAAATCAACATACGAACCACCTACCAAGGGTGTACCGCCAGAGGTGATTTGAGAGAACAGTCCTCCGACAACGTGACCGAAATCGAACGCGCCAAGAAATCCGGTAACGATGGGAGTTACCGTTGTATTTGGACCACCGTTTTCGATCTTCCCATCAACAATGAGAATTGGCGTTCCCGGAGGAACTGGAACTGCCATGGCTACCGATGCAACTTGAAAGACACAAACAAAGGCTGAAAAAACTAGAGCAGGGAGCTTGAATGATTTAATGGACACATTAGCCTCCTTGGTTATTAATAATAAATTGATAAAATGATAAAAAACCTATTCTTCCTCAGTCTTGGTCATCTTTATTCATGTCGCTTTAGTGAACTTGTGTTACCAGCCTTTTCTCTGAGGTTGGCCCTTCCAATTGAATTAACCAATTATTAAATTCTGCGGTAATGGCATAAAGAAGTTATAAAGACTGCGATAATTTAAAACAACGAAAAACAACTGTCAACAAAATAATTAATAGTGTAAAATCAGCTAATAATGCGTAATAAATTGCGACACCATTGCCATGGTGATTGAAAAAAATCCTGACAGTTATCCCTAGCAAAGCTTCTGAGGAATGGACCAATCCGGCCAGACACTCAACATGGAGAATTTACCAACACGCCTGCCCCCATAAAGCCGGAAGATAGCGGAAACATTCCCTCCATCTAGCAACTAGTAACAACAATTAAGAACATACATTAATCTAGACATTTCCCTCGCCTTGAACTAATATCCCTCCTTTAATAAACAGCAATAGCTTAGATTCCCAGATATTATATTCGTTTCATTAGAATTCAAGATTCATTCATTCCTCAATTATTATTCATACATTTCTTGTTTTCTTGGCCTGAACATTCATGTCAAAAAAATGAGGACGCAAGGAGATCTTAAAATGATTTATCCCATTAAAGTTAAGGGGACTATCCCTCTCATTCTTACTGCCTTCTTGGTGTTAGGACTCTCGAGTCAGGCGAGCGCCGTCCCAATGCTTGACCCGTGTGGACCGCCCGCGGCCCCCGCCGGCACTTGCACCGTCACCGGGCCTCATAATGGTAATGATTCTGAAGCTGCGCTGTTGACTATTCTAGGTGTTCCGGTCACGGAGATCTTTAAATCAGACCCTCCTGGATCAGATGGAAATGGCGTGACCGTCACTGTGGATGGAGACATGCTCAGTGGAACGTGGGCTTCTCCAGGAAAGGCTATTGACTACGTCGTTGCCAAGGCTGGCCCGAACTTTCTGATCCAGAATTATGTCGATGCTTCGAATGGTCCGGCGTTCAATGGGCTCTGGTCAACCTTTGGGTTAACAGTCGGGCAGCAGAACAACCAACCTGATATTTCCCACGTGACGTTTTATAATCAAACCGCGCCCGTCCCCATCCCCGGCGCAATCTTGTTATTTGGGAGCGGGCTTATTGGACTGATCGGCATCGCCAGACGAAAAGGGTTCATCCAAACGAACTAGCCACACCTCCTTTCCGGACCCTTGCGTAGAGATCCAGAAAACAACGCCCCAGCCTTCGTATTGAAGACTGGGGCGTTCTCGTATTCAGTCATTAGACATTTTTATCAGTAACGCCCTGCCGTATCAAAATACTCTGCGGCAAGTTATGCTGATTGCCTTGAACCACTGAATGGTTTGTCTGAGACCATCCTGGAGGAAATGTTTAGTTGGAAAACCAAAGAGCACTTTCGCAGGCGTGACATTCAGACAACGACGCGCCTGACCAGATTGGGCCATGTTCGTCGGGTTCGGCTCATTGGGCATCTCACCTTGCCTGCATGATACAAACCAACCCGGCATTCAAAAATATTTGATCACAACGCCTTTTCCCGGCGAAATCCTAACTCCAAGTCCACCCTGGCTTAAGAAGTCAGGGCACCAAGGAAAACAGTCATGCCCGTAACGCCTCAACAATCTGCTTGACTGCGACCTTCGGCGAGAACAACCTCCGTGCCATCTCCTTGCATCGGCTTTTAAAACCCACATCCCGAGTAATATCCGCTACCAGGGACTGAGCCATAGATTCAAGCAAAGTAACAGAGTTATCGGTACAGACTCGACCAACATGTGATTTTTCGATCAACTCAACTAAATCATTGCCTGGATTAATGCTGGCGAGCACCGGTAGCCCGCATTGCATGTACGAAACAAACTTGCCCGGGATGTTATGCGTCCTGTGCCGGGGATCCAATGCCACCAAACCGACATGACACTGAGCGTAAAGCCCGGGCATTTCGTTTGGAGCTATTTCATCAAAGAAGAGCACATTTTCTAGGCCACGCGCCAAGGCCTCGCTGCGCAAACGCTGGGAGTCGCTACCCCGACCGACGAATATGAAACCAATATCTTTTCTATTTTCTAGGCTTTCTGCAAGATTCAGCAAAACCCCCATTCCTTGCGCCACACCCATATTGCCCGCATAGACAAAAATTTTCCGGCCGGCCAACGAAGTGTCACAAACCGAAATGCTGCACCCGATATCGGACGCTTCTGCCAGCCAGTTCTGCAGGACTTCAACTCGACGATCAGGCTGGCCTGACCAATCAGTAAAATACGCTTGATTCCCTTGAGTCTGTACTCCAATTACATCCGCTACCGAATATTGATAATTCTCGATTATCTTGAAGAACCGATAGGCCAACCCACGCCCCATTATCCCCATATCAACAGCCCATTCAGGGAAAATGTCTCTGAGAATCAAATAACTTCGGCATGAACTTGCACGCGTTAAGGACCTAATGAGTGGTCCATGGAAAATGGAGGGTGAATACCAAACAACCCCATCCCATTTAACTCCCGAAAGCGGGCTCTGACGAAGCCCTCGCAAAACTGCAAACGGCATATACAGCTCAGCCAAAGTCCGTCTGATATGTCGGACGTCTTTCGTTTGCGGAGATCTCACTCTAAGAACCTCTACCCCGGCAACATCTTCCAGAGACCAGGTTGATTGAAGCCCTGAGACAGGAATCAACATGGTTGGATGATGCCCTTGAGTAATAAATTCTGCAGCCAAGTCTCGCAACTGAACTGCAGCTGAGGTCTGAAGAGGAGCATAAGCATCCCCGACAATGGCAATACGCATCGGAAAAGTCTGCCTCAGGCGGTGTCTAACTTGCGCCAAACTTTACGATTCACAAAATCCGTGTAGCTTTGGATAATGCGTAATACCTTGGCAGAGACATTGGAGGGAGAGTAGTCATTCACGATTCGCAGGGCACGCTCAGAACCTCGAGGCTGCGCTTCAAGAATGCTTAAGCCCTGCAGCACACGTTCAAGACTCAAACCCACAAACATGACCGCCGCTTCCTCAAATCCTTCAGGACGCTCATGTATTTCACGCAGGTTAAGTGCAGGAAAGTTCAAAATTGAAGACTCTTCGGTAATGGTCCCACTGTCCGAAAGCACGCAGCGGGCTTGAGTCTGTAGCTTGATATAATCCAAAAATCCAAATGGTTTTAAAAACTGCACCAAGGGGTGCGCCGTCAATCCCAAGGAGTCCATGCGCTTGCGCGTACGCGGGTGGGTAGACACAATCACTGGCTCCTTGTACTTCTCAGCCAGACCATTCAGAATACCAAAAAGACGCTGCAGATTTTCTGGCAAATCCACATTTTCTTCGCGGTGCGAACTCACCACAAAGTAGCTCTTCGCCTTCAAACTCAAACGATCCAAGACGTTTGAAACTGCAATACCCGGCATGTAGAATTCTATAACTTCACGCATCGGGCTACCGGTTTTGATCACTTGGTCTGGTGGCAACCCCTCGCGCAGCAGGTACTCGCGACCAATCTCGCTATACGTGAGGTTGATGTCTGATGTGTGGTCCACAATACGCCGGTTGATTTCCTCTGGCACCCGGAAATCAAAACAACGGTTTCCCGCTTCCATGTGAAAGATGGGAATTTTTCGGCGCTTCGCCGCAATAACGGCCAAACAGCTATTGGTGTCACCCAACACCAACACCGCCTCAGGCTGGTGTTCCTGCAAAGCCTTATCTGCCGCCATGATCACATACCCTATTGTGTCGGCTGCCGTGGCGCCAGCTGCTTCCAGGAACATGTCTGGCTTGCGGAGACCCAAATCTCTAAAGAACACCTCGTTCAGCTCATAGTCGTAATTCTGGCCTGTGTGAACGATCACATGTTCACAGTATGTATCCAGCTCGGCCATCACACGCGACAGCCGAATAATCTCTGGCCGTGTCCCAACGATGGTCATAACCTTGAGCTTACGCATTGAGTGCCTCGCGTATGAGGTCGAGCTTCATCAGCGTACGTTGCACACCTTCGATGTCCAGCCTATGGGTGTTGTGGGAGGTATAGTCTTCCATCTTGGAAATCCCGACTTCGCCTTCTACGAAATACTTGTTGTAGTTCAAGTCACGGGAGTCAGCGGGTATGCGGTAGTAGCCCGTTAAATCTTCAGCCCGGGCCATTTCTTCACGCGAAACCAGTGTCTCGCACAGCTTTTCACCATGCCGGGTGCCAATGGTTTTGATCTCGTTAGCTTTGTTCAATAGCTCTTTCATGGCTTGCGCCAAGTCACCCACAGTCGATGCAGGAGCTTTTTGTACAAAAATGTCACCCGGGCTGGCATTTTCAAACGCATACAGAACTAAATTTACTGACTCTTCGAGGGACATCAAGAAGCGAGTCATGTTGGGATCGGTAATGGTGAGCGGATTGCCTGCCTGCAACTGACTCAAAAACAGGGGGATCACCGAACCACGGGACGCCATCACGTTCCCATAGCGGGTCGCGCAAAGTACGGTTTTTTCCGGATCACATGAACGCGATTGAGCCACCATAACCTTTTCCATCATGGCCTTGGAAATGCCCATGGCGTTAATAGGATACACAGCTTTATCCGTACTCAACAGCACACAGCGCCTCACTTCGTTCGTGATGGCAGCTCGCATGACATTTTCAGCACCCAGCACATTGGTACGCACAGCTTCCATCGGGTAGAACTCACATGACGGCACCTGTTTGAGCGCAGCCGCATGGAACACATAGTCCACACCGCGCAAGGCGTCATACACACTGTCGTAATTGCGAACATCGCCGATGTAAAACTTCACTTTATCTGTTCCCAAGGCGATGCGCATATCCTCCTGCTTTTTCTCATCACGGCTAAAGATACGAATTTCAGCAAAATCATTATGCAAAAAATGCTGGAGCACAGCATTACCAAAAGAACCCGTACCGCCCGTGATCAACAAGGTTTTATCTTTAAACATCAATATTTCCTCAACAATTTTCAACCAAAATCATGCATTACACGAACTAACTCAACCCAAGGCGCAGATTGAAAACCCGTCGCAGCCCGGAAGCGGGTGGAATCCAAAGAGCGATCAATCACAAACGTCTCATCTGGCAAAAGTTCAATGGACTTTCCATAATGTTTGGCTACCAAGGTAAGCAAATCAAACTTGTTAATCGGCTCTGCTGACACATGGTACAAACCATGAAGAGCAGGGTGTGGAATCACATAGTCACGAATGACCCGCGCAATTTCTACCGTTGGCAAGCCGGAAAAGATCGCACGTTTAAATCCCTTGACGCTGCCTTTTTGCGCCAAAAACCACCCCACAAGACTGTGAGCACTGTCCAGTTCGTGGCCAATGATGGAGGTCCGCAGAGTAATGGCATGTGGGTAGTCGACTTCACCCAGGTATTTACTGCGACCATAAAGGTCTTTGGCGTCGGAAACGTCGGCTTCAGTGTACATGCCTTTGGCTCCCGAAAAAACACAGTCCGTGCCCATGTGGACCAAACGTGCCCCAGCCATTTCACACAACCGTGCAAGACGATGCGGCAAAAGCGCATTGATGGAAATGGCTGACAGGGGGTCGTCTGCCTCAGCCAACTGCTTGACCAATCCGATGCAATTGATGACCACATCAGGGTGAACCCCCGAAAAAAGACGGGCCAGATTGTCGATATTTCCGACATCCACACCCGCAATGACACCCGAATGCAAATTGCTGGATAGAAAAGGCAGGGCACTAGCGGAGCGGACAGAACCAAAAGCTTGATACCCCGGACTTTGTCCGAACAGTCGAAGCACCGCATTGCCAAGCATGCCAGACGCTCCCAGAACTAATACTCTCACAAATTACCCCCTCAATGGTTCATGAGCGACTCTTGCCAGGAATCCAAACGTTTCATCCGCACACCGCTTCCATGAAAAGGCTTGTGCGCGATCAAACGCTGCCTGCGCGAGCTGGGCCCGCAAAGTAGCCGATTCAATCAATTCTCGAAGCGCTCAAGCAATGCTATTCGCATCTTCCTGATCAAAATATAACCCAGGGTTACCTAAAACTTCCGGCATAGGACCCGCGTTAGAGCAGGACATTGGGAAGCAGTTAGTCCTACTCTGCCGGGCTCGCCTATACTTATTTCGAATGAATTCAGGCACACGCTGAATCCCAAAACTAGCAAATATGAATTTTTCGACACCATCGAATGCCTCTCAAACTTTGCCGGCAATCACCCGCAGGAACAATGCACGATTTGCCTCAAGCAAGGCTGGATCATTTAAGCGATCTTTAGCAAATTCGAAGACCCGTTGACGCCAAGCATCCCTTTCTATCTCCACTTTGCGCAACGCTTCCGCGATAGCCTCCAGGAAACCGGCCACCCCATTTTCCAATGGCAAGTCCCAGCCGACCCCTTGGCAACTCAAATTGCGCCACGGAGTTTGGTCTGACAGCAAAACGGGGGTACCTACTGAAAGTGCTTCCGCGATAACATGCCCATAATTCTCGCCCAGAGTTGGAAGAAAAAACAGGTCATAGTTAGAGAGTATGCTGTTCACTTCAGCATGCTCAGCTACCCCACGATACCGCACCTCCACATGGTCAGGCATGGATTCCATAAGCTTCTGGCATGTTCGCCAATAGGCTTTATCTTCCAAAGTTCCCCAAATGTCAAATTGAACCGGAAAATGGCTTTTCTGAAGAACCATGAGGGCAAAATCAAGGTTTTTCATTTTTGAGATTCTTGACAGGAAAACGATGCGCAGCGGTTTATCACAAATAACTGAAAATCGATTGAAGTCCGATTGCGAGCCCAGAGCCGACAAATTGCACGCGACGGCCACTTTTGCCGCAGTACCAAAGCGTTGGCTTATCAGTTGCGCCTCATCTTCCGACGAGGCATGCCATAAAACGGCTCGATAGAGCCCAATCGTCTTTACTACTGAAAGAAATGGATTTTTTTTCCAGAACTTCTGGGCAAGTGCCCCCGGAGAAAGCTCACCACGCGGCGCCACGACAACCGGTTTGTTTTTTGAACCTGCAAGCTTCTGCGCAAGCAATGGTAGCACCGTAAAGATAGGGTCAAACAAACTATTGAGATAGATCACATCATTTGGCGTTTCTCGTATTAATCTTCCCCAATCTCGTATGCTGCGTTTTCCCGGAGAAACATAATACACCCACGATTTTTGCACACGATTCCAAGCGTCAAGAGCAATTCCGCTATAGGGCTGAGAATCGAGCATATCGCGATCAGAAGTGATAATGCGGAACTCAAATTCATCGCCCAACGCTTCAACCATATTAGCAAGCGTCTGTACCGGCCCTCCCGACTTATAGCCAGGCAGGAAATAGCGGACAAAGGTGAGGATGATTGGTCTGCTCATAACCTAAAGGTCGAAAAAAGTGTCCATTACAACCCAACGCAATTCTCCATGGACACCAATCGAGGCAGGGAGATACTATACCTGTGACTTATCTACCGGGTGCCAAAGCCCAAGCGCGGATCATGTGTCACCACGGTCGCGATCCCTTGTCCCCACACTGACGGAGTATTCCTCGCCCAGCCATTGGCAAATGTATCGGAGGTTCACCAAAGGCTCACCATTTTTACAGCTGGGCACGGTGTAGCTCCCGAAGCAAAAGATCGTCTTCTTTTGCATTACTCTCTGACCTACCTCCGGTGCCGCCTGAATTGATTCAGCCTAACCTCTTGCAAATAAGAACTTCATTTCCGCCCAGTGCCATAGCTCAAACAATCCCTCGTACAGCGCTCAATTAGTTCAGCATAAAATTGATGGCTTTGTTCCCATAACGGCATGAAATCAGCCACCAGTCTCATTGCCCGCAAGCTTCAAAAGAGTGGAATAAAGATCTTTTGTCAGTTTCTCGATGTCATGGTCTGCGACAATTTTCTCTCTTGCTGCTTGAGTAATCTTGGCTCGCTCTGAATCGGACAACGCTAGTAAACGACCAATTACCGTGGCGAGATCAGCTGAATCTCCAGGCTTGGCAAGAAAGCCGCTCAAACCGTCATCGATCAATTCAGGTATACCAGCTATCCTCGCGCTGACTACCGGCAGGCCCACGGCCATGGCTTCCATAAGAGCAACTGGTACCCCTTCCGGAATATTGCGAATTGGATCCCATACAACCGGAAGAACAAAAGCGTCGGCATCTCGGAGAGCACGTTGCACGTCTCCTGGACTACAGTACCCTGGCAACCAAATGGTATCGTGCAAACACAACGAGTCGATCAACCCCTCCAATTCAGGTCGGAGCGGTCCATCGCCAATAATCACCAGTTTATGGTTAAGACCACTACGTTTCATCTCATGGCTCGCCTTAATCAAGATATCGAAACCTTTCGTCCGCACCATTCTTCCCACCGAAACAAGGTGCGGAGGAGAGCCCAATGTGACTTTTGGTGCGTAAGTAAATACACTTAGAGGTAAGCCACATCTATGAATAGTTAAACGTGATGCATCAATGTCAGGATATGATTTTCGCATGAAATCAATATTGAACCGAGAAATGGTTCCCATCCATTTCGTCAGCGTATTCTTGAGTCGGAACATGGCAACGCGGGTAAAAACATCGGCGGCGTGCATCTTAAAAGCAAATGGTTTACCGGTGAGCAAGGAATGGAACATTGCCATGTTTGTTCGAGAGCCGCCGAAATGGGCAAAAAGAATATCCGGCTTGAATCGACGAACGTGTGGAAACATAAACCCTGTCAAGAGTAGATCTCTAAGAATTTGGGCCTTCAAGCGGAGTGTCTGAGTGTCGGCAAATAACCCTTTAATCACCGGCGTTAGAAGGGGGCTTTTGCCAAGCACACAAAGTGCCTGAATAAGAGAGCGCTCTTGATCCGGCAGAAAAATAGTGTCCTCTGCAAGATGTTTGAGTTCCTCTGCTAAGCTATCAGGCTTTGAATGTGTGGCGAATACACGAACCTCACATCCCATTATACGAAGCTGATCAATCTCGTGATGTATCCACGTCTCGCTCTTGGATGGGAAAATCTCTGCAAAATAGGCAATGCGCAAGGGTCTTTGATCGCTCATGAATAGCGAGGTCCACCTTCTACTAACCGGGCGTAAAGGGCTAGTGTTTTCTCGGCTACCGCCTGAATTGAGAATCTTGTTCTGGCGAACTCTCGGGCGCGGAAGCCGCATGAGTCGCGGCGGGTGGGATGATGGGTCAAGAGACTGCCTAGGGCTCTGGCCAGCCCGTGGAAGTCCCCCACATCGACAATTTCGCCAATATCACTCTCGGCGAAAATGTCCGTGCAACCGGAAACACGCGTGGAGACCACTGGAAGTCCGCAACTCATCGCTTCGAGCAAGCTGTTAGACAGACCCTCTCGATGGGAAGGGAGAATAAAAATGTCCGCAGCCTGATACCACAACAAAACATCTGGCTGGTGGCCAACGAGCCGCACAGACGCATTCAATCCAAGCGCAGCAACTCGATCTTCCAGCACTTTTCGTAATGGCCCCTCGCCAATAAGAACAAGCTCAGCATTCGGCACATCGCGATAGATGGCATTCCATGCCTCGATTAGGCCTTCGGGGTTTTTCACAGGCGACAAACGTCCGGAATAGAGGACGGTCAGGGATGTCCCAAGCCCAAGACGACTCTTCAGTTCCGTTTTTCCTTGCGTATCGCATGGCTTGAAGAAATCAGTGTCTATGCCGTTGGGAATAAGTCGAATCCGATCCTGTGGAATGCCAAATCGCACCGCCTCCCCCTGTGCTTCCACTGTCGTTGCAATGCAGGCGTCCATCTTCCGATGTAGTGCTGCCAGCAATCCTGGTGCTTTTTGTTCGCCGGCGAGTGCCTGCTCGATTCCCTGCGTCCCAGTACTCGTAATCTTAATGACGACAGGTAGCTTTAACATTCTCCCGACTAACACGGCGAGGGCTGCATGATAGCCGTACTGATGCACATGGATCACGTGGTACTGCCATCCCCTTGTTAATAGAAATGCGGCAAACGATAGCAGCGAACTCAGCGCGTGGATCCCGGGCCGGTATATACACCGCAAGCGCCGGACCATTACACCATCTTGCTGCTCTCTGGCCGGCCAGGAACGATCCCGCCGCTCGGCGATTACAGTTACCTCCTGGCCAAGACGAACCAGTTCTACCGACAGTCGCTCCGCCGCACGCTCATACCCGCCAACAAGTGGGCGGAACTGCGGGGCTATCATAAGAACGCACAATCGATGAGTCATGCTATCCACACGCGGTGTTTATTACTGGCAAGGCAATACTATTCCAATAGAGCTAGCCGCACCTGTCTGCGTTCGCATCTTGATGACTCGGACTGGATTCCCCGCCACGATTGCACCCTTCGGTATATCCTTTGTGACCACCGAAGCAGCACCAACCACAGCATTATCGCCAATGGTCACCCCTTTTAGAATTGTCACGCGACCTCCAATCCATACGTTGTTACCGATTACCACATCACCCCTGGAATAGCCGTCATAGCCCAGTCCCGAAACTTTGTGATCCTGTGTATAGATGAGCACAAACTCTCCCATCATGACGTCATTTCCCAATATGAGCTGTCCCTGACCCCTAATCCACGCATGAGACCCAATGTTTGCCCGTTCTCCCAGGGTTATCTGGTTTCCCAGGAAATCGAAGTCCACGTTCTTTCCCACGCTGAACTCCGCACCAGTCTTCTTGAATAGTCTCCGGCAAAGATGCCGCCGAAACCCATCCGACATCTTTCCAATAGGCCCCCACCGCAAGCCGTAGGGAAGATGCATGGCTATGGCGTAATACAACACGTACGCGAGGGTCCTCGTAAATCCCTGTTTCTTGATTTTTTTGAACACGCTCATCTTTTTCAGCAAAAAATCATAGGCGCCCTTAAAATAATAAAGCGTCGAATCGTCGACCGCTAGTGAGGAAAGCTGCTTATCCCAAGACAGACCATCGAATACACGTGTGTCCAATCCGAAAAGAAAACACAAACACGTCTTTCTTTCGCCTCTTCCAACACTCGATTGATCCGTTCAAATGCCCGAATAGAGCTTGACGTACTTATCGGCAATCCGATCGATTGAATAGGCCTCTTCTGCCCTCTTGTGCCCGCGTTGCCGCCAGTGCTCGCACTCGCCTGGCACTGTGACCAGCTTTCGCAGAACCTGTGCCAGCGCATCAATGTCCCCGATAGGCACAAGAATGCCAGCCTCGCCGGCCCCCAATACTTCGCGGTTGGGCGGAATGTCGTTGGCGATGCAGGTAACACCGTTGGCCATTCCTTCAAGCAAGGCATTGGACATCCCTTCCGCGAGCGACGGATGAATCAGGGCATCGGCCCATTCAAACCAGGGTTTCGGATCGGTAAAGCCGATTAGCTCCGTGCGTAAACTCGCGGGGTGCAGAGTTTTGAGAAGTTTCCGAATTTCGCCTTCAAGCTCACCACCGCCAACAAGCTTCAACTCACAATCTGGGAATTCCACAACCAGTTTATTAAAGGCGCGAAGCAAGGTTGCATAATCTTTGTAGGCCGTATGGGCAAACCTTCCGAGATAAAGAAAATGGAGAGCTTTATCCCTCGCTGGTCTAATTGAAGACAATGGAACATCAACCCCATTCGGAATACTCGCGATCCGATCGGTTGTTATACCTTCTTTTTCGAGGTCTGATCTTATTTCATCAGAAATAGCTATCCAACGATCGATGGAAACTAATAGCTTATTTACCAATTTCGGTCCGAGCAGCGACGTTTTTCTTAGGGAAACGAAATCAAATACATGTCCCCCGGCAGCAATCTTACAGATAACCTTCCTCTGTGTAGCTTGGGCCGCCTCTGCCGCAAAGGCGACCATAGGCCACGCAATATGCGCATGGAGAATATCGAAATCCTGAATATGCCTGTGCACTGCCCGCCTAACCATAGTACCCATGAGCAATGTATTAGCTAGGCCCAGACCACGCATGCCCCTAAGGATTTTCGTCAAATCTACGAAGGGAAATCGATTGATTTTCAATCCATCAATGATGTCCTCATGTGGCCAGGTTTTATCGAGCTGTGGGGTCAGTACCTCCACATGGCAGCCACTCCTGATCAAAGCCAGGGCAAGCTTTTGAGCCTGGCGCTCGGCGCCGCCAATCTTGGGCCAGAATTGGCCACAGAACATCAGTACGCGCGGCCGGTTCATGAGCACACCACGCAATATCGACGCCACAGACCATACATCAATAGCGCCCACAGCCGGGAACTATGGTCGATACGTTGTTCGCGAAATTCCCTCACCGTTTTTCGAATAACAGCGCCGTTCAGCGGCTCCATCAACGATGCGTCGAACAGAACATCCTCGATCAATGGCGCGAGGGGGCCACGCAACCAATGCGCCACTGGGATTGCAAATCCCATCTTGCGTCGATAGATCACCTCTTTTGGCAGATACCTCTCGGCCAACTTCTTCAGTAAGTACTTCCCTGTTCCTCCTCGAACTTTTAGGTGTACCGGAAGCGATGCACAAAACTCGATGACTTCGTGATCCAGCAGTGGCGACCGTGCCTCCAAGCCGTAGTGCATGGAAGCAATGTCCATCTTTACCAGGAGATCTCCCGGAAGATAGGTTCGGTTGTCAATCCACAACATTCGGTCGATCGGGTTGCCAGCTGCCTCTCTCCCATCACCGAGCCATTGTGCATGCCACCTCTGGAGAAGGGAGCTTGGTTTGTCCAAGAGGAGTGCACGTTCCTCGTCGTTCCAAAAGGCACTATACATGATGATTGATTGCAGTTCCGGATGCGCGACACGCAACAGCCATTTACGTTTCAGACGTGCCGAGAAAGACTTGGCTTTATCTAGCCCCACCGCTAATTCAGCAAGGCGCTCCGGCGTATGCCAATTCCCTAGCAGATGGCCTGTTGTGACACTTAACTGCTTTAGCCAATAGCGCGGGTATCCGCCCAAGAGTTCATCTCCCCCGTCCCCATTCATGACTACCGTGACATGGTTACGGGCGGCACGGCTCACATGGAATGAGGGGATGGCAGAAGAGTCTGCAAAGGGTTCGCCATAGTGCCGCACGATATCGCAAAGTAAAGGTTCCACTGCGGCATCGACGCTCTCCGGGTAGTGTTCCGTATGATATCGGTCTGCCACCATTTGTGCATAGGGCAGTTCATTGAATGCCTCTTCCTTGAACCCGATGCTGAAGGTCTTAACGGGCTTCAGGGATTGTCCTGCCATCAGTGCCACCACTACGCTGGAATCCACCCCTCCGCTCAAAACCGCACCCAATGGCACATCCGCGATCATACGTAAGCGAATGGCTTCCTTGAGTTTTTCTTCCAATCCATCCAGGGCATCCTGCTCCGACACGTTGCGAGTTGAGTAATAACTCACATCCCAGTATTTCTGAACCTGCAGGCCACTATGGTCATAAATTGCATAATGGGCCGGCGGCAGCTTGCGGATCGACTTATAGATTGACCACGGCGCGGGAATGTATTGAAGCTGGAGGTAAAGATCCAGCGCCTCTTCATCCATCTGCCGTGGTAGTTCAGGGTGACGCGCCAGAGGGTCAATCTCGGAGGCAAAAATAATCCCCCTTTTGGTCAAGGCATAATTTAGGGGTTTCTTCCCAACCCGGTCTCGTACGAGAAAAAGCCTCTTCTGTCTCTCGTCCCACAGGGCAAAGGCGAACATTCCCCTGAGCTTGGCAAGACACGTCACGCCAAGACGCCGATATAGAGCCAGGATAACCTCGGTGTCGGAATGAGAACGGAACGTGTCGCCAGCGGCTTCACATTCCTTGCGCAACGCTTGAAAGTTGTAGATTTCACCATTAAAGACAAGGGCGTTACCCGTTTCAGGATCAATCATCGGCTGATGTCCCAACGGGCTCAGGTCGATGACGCTGAGGCGAGCATGGCCAAGCACGCATTCCTTGCCGGGGGAGACCCAAAGACCCGAATCATCCGGTCCACGATGGCGGATGCCGCGCACAAGGGCCGCAACCTGCTGAGCAGACGGCTGTTCCCTAAGACTAATATGACCGGCTATGCCACACATGTTTTGGAACTTCCTGCTGCTTTAATATTCATAGTTCCTGTTTTTTTACTAAGTTAGGCTGACATCATCAGGGCATGGACTTTATCACCATTGTCTGCTGGGCCATTGGCTTCCGTATTATTGCCACCAGGCTCATTCCGTGCATACATAATCGCTCAGAAATTCTTAGCTTGCGCCAAGCCAGCGAGAACGGAAAAGTGAGAACGAAGCGGCTTATAATTTTAATAATAAGATCGCGACCGACAAACTGAAACGGTAGCAACTCCGGTAACTCCTGGAGCCTCAGGGCACTTATAGTTTGCGATTTATCAAGTGGTTGTTTGGTAATGGAGACAAGCTCGGCGTTCAACCCCACCGCAATCATTGAAAGCTGCTCCTCAGCCCATCTGGACATGTGGTGTGGTGGATAATCAAGAGAGCCATAGCTCAAATCCCTGCGCCGGGCGCGATTAGGTACCGACAGAACCAATACCCCACCGGGCTTCACGCATCTGTATGCTGCCACGACGAAAGGCATAACAGACCCTAGGTGCTCGATAACTTGGAAGGCCGAAACCAAGTCAAATTCGTCGCCATGCTCAACCGAGAATTTTTCTACAGGCTGGTTGAAGATTTGTAATTTTGTCTCGTCTTTCCCTCTCAACACATCAGGGTTTGTGTCGATACCTGTCGCGGATTCAACTAAATCTAGTATCGAACGAAGGAACGCCCCTTTCCCACAAGCCACATCGAGAACTTTATGTTCGCGCTGGAGAAAGCTTTTAACGTATTCAAATTCCCATTTATGATCCGTGTAGTAATGGTGGCAGGACGAGGTGACCTCTGAGTAGAATTGGGAATTACCAGGAATAGCAGGCGAAAAATATTGCAAGTGACATGTAGAGCAAGCCTGCAACCTCACCCACGGTTCGAGCGTATGTGCAGCCTTGACAACGTCAGATATTAAGGCTCCCCATTCAGCCTGCAAATGCGACCATATCTCGGCATAGGCGGTCTCGGATAAGGTATCCGCCCCTGACGAACCACATAGTGGACATGGAGTATGGGAAGATTGGCCCAGTGATTTCATCTCTTCCGCCGTCTGCTGTGGATCATACTCGGTCATGAGACTTCTCCAGTTAGTCAGTCACGCCGCTCGTGTCCGACTCAAATATTTCATTCCTCGAGTACACCAATCCGGTGCCATCACCCATGCAGTCATGGACGCTATTGCGATCCCGATGGGAAGTTTAAGCAAAAGACTGAAGGGTGCAGTCACATGCCAAGGCGGAGCTAGGAATAGGCCGGCGGCCAAGATTGTCGCCATGGCCGGCCCGATCCGGCCCCAATTCAATTGAATACGGTACTTGGCTTGGGATGTGTGGAGGATCCCGATGGAGATGACAGCGAAACTAGCGCTCTGAGTAATCGCAGCACCTAACCCGCCATAGCGCGGAACCAGCACAACATTGAGCACAGTGCATAAGAGACCGCCCCCAAACCACCAATATGCGGCCCATTTGAATTCTTTTACGAGAACGAGTCCATACAGAGCAAGTTGCGATGCGCCATAAAAGAAGACACCGCCCGCGATGAACGGTACAAATTCAGCGGAACCATGAAATCGCCCATCGGCCAACCAACGCACCATATCCCCACCAGCTGCCGCAACCGCGAGCCAGATGAGCGCCATCGCAGCCACAAGGCGCGACATTAATCTGCCCAAGGTGTACTTGGCCCGTTCCTGGTCTTGCTCATATTCCCGCGAGGCCTCGGGCAGCCACACCGAAATTACAGCAACATTGATCATCATGCCAACAATAGCGACGCTGTAGCCGATAGCGTAAACACCCACTGCCTCCGCCCCGTGATAGTACTGAAGGAACCAGCGGTCGGAGGAAGACAATAGCCAGTACATGGGTGCCGTGACGATGCCCGCCAAGCCAATTTTTAGCAACGCAACCCCTTGACCCCGAACGAGGCCCGAGGGTTCCGTCAACTCCGCGACGGAAGGTGCGCCAAGTAGCAGCAAAGGGATCAGGTATCCGCTTAGAATAGGAAGAACTAGCACAAAGGCATCTTGTCGCCACCAGATTGCCATGCCGAGGCTGATTCCCGCCCCGATAAGTCCGCCAGCGATGGTGGCCAGGGCCATCGCCCGGTACCTGCCAGCCAGGCGAGCCCGCGTTTGTGCCATCGCGCTGGTCACCGATAAAACGATGCCCAGCAGAATTAGCCATGCCAAACGGCGATCCAACTCGATGAAATCTCTGGCTATGAACCACCAAGCTATCGCAGCGAAGATAGCTCCTATGAGCGCGGTACATATCGCAAAGCGCCAACAAAAGTGTTCAACGATATGGCCATTCGGCGGTTGGGCGCTATGATACGCGCGCGCGTAGGTCACATCGATGCCCGCCAGCGCGAACACCGATACCAGGGAGATGATTGTTCCCAGCAGAGTTGCCACTCCATAGGCCTGCGGACTGAGCAAAGTGGTCAATATGGGCATAGTGACGATTGAGAACAGTCTCACCACACCATTGCTGAATGTGAGCTGGGCTGTCCCGGAAACCAGGCGACGGGCAAAGGTCATTCCGCTTGCCTTAACCGGTAGACAGCATGAAATTTATCAGCGTTAAAGCCTTGATTTTTTGGCGATTGCACGGCAACCGTTTCTATTTGATTCATCCTGCTATCTCAGTACGGCGTAGTAGACTATGAGGGACACTGAGAGTAACAGTCCCCAGCTTAGCAACATCCAAAACCGCTGTTGTAGATTCATTCTCACCCAGGCCAATCCAGCTATCGCGACCATCGGTGGCATCGCCGACATCCGCCAGCGCGTCGTATCTGCGCTAGCCCACGCCACTCCAGCATAAATCAGCACGAACAGCAGTAACACTAACAGGAGCGCCCTCTCAGGTCTCTCGGGATCAATAAGAGGATGCCCCTCTTGACCTGCTGATATCGGTACAGCTCCCTCCCGGGTTCTCGGTTGACGTACAATCATCCACGCACCTGTCACAAAAAGCGGGACTCCCACATAAATCCAGGGCACCATGGACAGCCCACGGATCAAAGGGGTGCCCTTAGCCTCCCATGACTTCGGATTAAAGGCTGCCACTTCCCCCACAAGATAAAGAATTGGAAACTTCAGCACACTGGTGAACTGCGCCGAACGCGAACGCCCCCTCATTTCCAATTCTGCTTGCACTGCTTCTATGCCTAATACCCGATGCTCACCCGCCACCCCAAGCTGATGGAGTATTTCAGGGTTCCTTCCCACGACCAGTATGCTAATAATTATCCCCCCCGTCATTGCCACTTTCAAGAGAGCGCCTTTCCATGACCATCCTGATCCTGTTCGTAAAAAAGTCGCACCGGCAAGCGCCGCAAGATTTACCAGTGCCAACATACTCCGAAAGGGAAGAATGAGAACCGTACTTAGCACGATCAAACCGTAACCTCTTGCCACGGACCTATGCGACAAGGACTGGACAAGTCCGAGAATAACTATAGATTGCAAGAATACAATGACCATATCCTTGAGCAGGAAAATCCAATAAAACCACAAGGGAGTCGCCAATAAGACTCCTGACGCATACACAAAGCCCAAACGTCGGCCTCCTATTTGCCTGCCGATTTCAAACCATACCAGTCCGAGCATCAGGAAGAAAAATACGTTCAGAGCCTTTCTAAGGTAGAGGCTGTCGCCCACAAATTGGTGCACCCATGATAAGACCAAAGGGTACCCTGCCTGTTCATGGGTCCACTTAAACTGCCGTAGATCAAACCAATCGCTCACGCTATTGAACGACTGCTTCGAGGCGTTAAAGTAATCATTATCATCGCCGGCACCAGAGAAGGGAATGGCTTCATCAACCTGCCAAAGCACGCTGAGAAAGCATATTCCTGCCAATACCACCATAATGCATAAACGGCCTCCATCTCCCTTCCCCGCGACCCAAAAAGAGCACACTCCGGGAATAAGGACGACACAAGCGATAAAGAAGTAGCTCATCGCTTATCTGAAATCGTTCTTCCACTGGTCATCACGAATGTGCCCTTACCGCCCGTTTGTGATGGCATCTAAGTGTGTGACTACCTGGTTGCGGACTGCATCCAAATCAATATCCATTTGCAAGTTGTACTTTCCGGATTGCGTTTGCTTCGACAATACCGTCGTCTTGAGTGTGTTTAGAAACGAGCGTGCTTCATTGGCTGCCGGTGTTGCATTATTGGTTGATAAATTACTCAATAGCTTTTCGAGCGTCGTCAGGTAGCGGACATCGTCCACGGCCTCCCTGAAACCTTCCCACGCAAGTGTATCGATCACCCCGTCCGCAGTGGGATAGGTGAGATTATGGTCACGGTAAGTCGGAGCGTCCATGTCATTCCAACATGAGCCGAAGCAATGCTGATAGGCGTATGGCATGGCACCATCGTAGCCATTCGCCCAGAGCACTATGCCGTAGTTCAGCCGAAAGAGAAACGGATTCTCAGGACCTGACTGTGGGTTGGCATAGTTGAAAATTTTATGGCCACTACTGTGCCACTTTGTGGCCTCCTGAATTGATGGTTGATGTGCGTGGACTAAAAGATCCAGTGAATCACCCACCAACTCAAAACTGTCGGTATAGCCTGCGACAAAAACTTTGCCCCCCAAGCCATGCAGGATATTCCACAATCCTCTTTGCGCTTCCAACTCTGCACCCCGAACCTCGTCTCTTCCATAAATGTAGACAGACGTGAAACCATGCGCCAGAGCTATTTCATTGATCTGCGAGTAGATAGTTCCCAATAGGTTCTCTGCTTGTGGTGAAGTGTTTCCAAGAAATGTACCCGTCGTCTGTACGCCGAGGTAGTACAAAGGCCCGTTGTTCATACCAAGGTCCTTACGCAGTTGCAGAGCCCCTCTTAATCGTTCCAGACTGGATAGAGGCTGATACATTGTTGGATTCTGCACGCCGTGGTTGAGCAGATTTTGGAGTTCCGCCCGCATTTGCTCAGTGTTCCTGTACTCTGACCCTACACTTGCTCTCGCATCGTCCAGTACCGCTCTATAGTAGATGGTGTGAGTGATTTCCGATTCAGCCAGATTAAACATGTGGACCTTAAGGTTGATCTTAATAGTCCCCTTCAGTTCCCCGTTTTCCCGAACTTGGATGTCTCCCGAATACTCATCTGCGGGCGAGTTATGCGGCACGAAAACCGTGACCCAAACTTGCTTATTTGTACTCTGTGGCAGGGCAAAAGGCTGCAATGTCATGGCGTCCTTGACGGGAAACTCCTGCATTGTCGGCAACACTTGCTCCGAAGCCGCCAATTTTTTTTGGTTTATCCATTCGTAGACGGATTGGCCCCCTCGTTCCAATCTTATCAAGTTTTGTTCGGTGCTCCGATCCACTTTCACCAACGCATCATCTTTCAATAGCAATTCCGGGTAGAGTCTCTGCCGAAAGTCTGCCGGCTCGCTTTTCCCGATTTCATTCCAAGCGTAGTAGCTTTGAAACCATGGTTTTACGATTTTAATGTCGACGTGCGTGGATGATATGACCGCACTGCTGTTGACGCCATGCAAGGCAGTTGCGGTTAAAGTCACACCGCTCAGGTCATGGTTTTGCGCCTGCAGTACAAAGCTCGCAGATTCAAATTCACCACGACAGGCAGTAACATACAGACTGAGAGATTTTGCCCCAGGTAGGGGGTAGGTCGAGGGTAAAATGGGGGTTTTGCTAATGGGACTTACCACGTGGACCAACAAATCGCCCAAGTTGGGGGCAGCCGGAAAAAGCTCAGCAGCCACCACATTCTGAGGCGGCTCAATCGCCAATGCTCGCAACGTATCACCACATGAAGCTACTAAAATGACTGTAATCAGCAGATAAGCGAGCTGTTTCATTTATGACTCCTTAGATTCTAACTTTATGTGCAACAGGGAGTTCATGGGTTTTACTATCAGGTGGTTCGTAACCTTTGAGAGTGTACCAGCGGCTGCGGTCTAAAGGACTGTCCCCACGACCATATTCTCTTCCAATGTTTTTCCAGTCACCAAAGCTCTTGAAATATAAAACCTTATCATCGTTCAAAGAGTGTTGTACTTGGAACTTGGAAACCGCAAATCTTTATAGACAAAGGCCTGGACAAAAGCAATACGCGGGCTTAGACAAACAACAGGCAGACGTATTTGCATCGTGAGAAAAAGCCAGATGGCACCTTAGCTTGAGGTGTCGCCCCATACAGAATTGCACAGCAAGCAGTCACCATGATCTTAAGCAAAATCTGACAACGTCAAATTCCCCAGCCCTTTTTCCAACGGGGCACCTTACGACTCACATTGTCACACTGTATGGGGGAGAATCAGGGCGAACATGTGTTGGCCTGAGAAGAAACGTCACTTCCCGACGCAACTCTTTATGTCATGCGGCAGGGGCTACCCAATGAATACTGCATCATGAACGGATAGAACACGTTCCGGGAGGCGATGTCATTCTGAGATAACGGGAAGATTTCGCCGAGCCGTGGGGTCTTCAGGTTGGGCACAGATTCTTCGGCGTGGCCTCATCTATGAAAGTTTTGTCAAGAATTAAGCTGTAGGCCGTGACGTCACCCCATGTCGATAATCACACCTTTCCCAGTCAGCTTCCCGTGTCGCCTCCCGATGATCTCGGACTCATCTATTCGCCGTCTGCTGCGGCAGAGAATCATGTCACCACGGTGTCGCAATCAGAATCCGGGGCTCGATGGCCCCATGAGCACAACGCGCTTACCGTGGTGTGGACGACGTCGGGGCCCGATAGGGCTCGCCCTTGGTCAGCATCCAGAAACTTGCTTCGGCCAGGTGCCGCGCCACGGCCACCTTCGCTTTGCCATGCCCGCGCCGCGCGGCCAAGCGGTCATAGAGCTGGCTGATATGCGTGTAGCCACACCGCGTGCGATTCAACACGGCACTGTTGGCGGCTTCGACAAAGGCCCACTTCAGATAGTGATTCACATCGCGGCGGACGGCCCCAAAGCGGACCTTGCCTCCACTGGAGTGTTCCCGCCTTACCAACCCACTATAACTGGCCAATGCCTCGGCGCGCCGGAACCGGGCCATCGTGCCTATCTCGGTCCAGATCACCACCGCCAAGAGGTCACCCACGCCGGGCAATGTCTTGAGCCAGGCGGTGTGGGGACACGGCGCAAACACCGCGCGCATCTGGCGGGCCAGCCGAGTGAGCGTTTCCTCCACCTGCTCCAGTTGGGCCAAGAGGCACGCGACCGCTTCTTGGGTCTGGGGCGGCAACTGGGCCTGCAGCGTGGTCAGGATCGTCCGTCCTCGTTTCCCAAAGGCATCACTGCCCCCCTCGACCGTCAGCCCATACTTGGCGACGGTGGCCAGCACGCGATTCTTCAGCTGCGTGCGCTGTCGACTAAAGACCATGCGGGTACGCGGCAGCTCCCGCGCATCGCGGACCACCCCCGACGGAATCCACACGGTTGGCAACGTGCCTGTGCGTTGCGACCGGTTCAACCCTTTCGCATCCAATTGATCGCTCTTGTTGACGCTCCCGCACATCAGTTTGGCCAAGCGGGCATTGACCAACTGCGGCTGGCCGCCTCCGGCTTCAATCTCATCAACGACCCAGTACCAGTTGCCCACGGTCTCGACGGCGACCGGCGAGCCGGCCGGCCATTGCTGCACAAAGGCCTGGATCGCCCCGCGCTGATGGAGCACGCGTTGCTCGGTCAGGCGATCCCCGTGAGCATTCTCGACGCGAGCCCAGGTGTACCGCTTGTGAACATCCAGTGCAATGTATTCCATGATCCGAGTCCTCCTTGCTCAAGGATCGTACACAGAGGGGACGGCGAATACAGCACTTTCATAATAATCAGAATGACAACCCTAGGAAGAAAGATCTGAGTGATGCGGAGGAAGTTGATGAATTGTCGTGTCTCCCACCTGGGAACATATCCTTCGCCGTGGGCTCAGGATGGCGATTTTGGCGTTGGGTCTAGGATGACAATTTGGATGAGCACTTACTGAGACACCCAGGGTTCGGCCACTGGCTGATGTGCAGGGTCTGAGTTGCTCAGGCCCGAAGTGCCTTCACCAAAAGACATGGGCTCCCAGACCGAGTAAGACCATTCCGGAAAGATAGCCCAATCGGCGCGCCTTCGTGGCAAAAGCCTGGAGCAAAACTTCACAGGCAAAAAAGAGGACAATGAGTTTTGCCATCATCTCCCCCACGTCTACCAAACCCACGTGGACCTTCAGGAGCATCGGCATGATCAATGCCAGAAAGAGCAAGAGATAATCCATGGGGTTCGGCGTAAACCGTTTGTCTTTATCCAAATGGATGGCCAGGAGTAGTCCAATCGTCAGGATGCCAAAAAATAGCTGAAACATCAGATGAAGTCCCTGGGACGATCCGACGAGCGCACGCTCGACCCCATAGAGGACCAAGGTCGAGCCAAGATAGAGGCCCATTCGTGTGCTGAGAAGAATCGTGTGCACATTTCCCCAGAGCCCCCCCCACACCAGCCCCCCAAGCCCCAGCGCCACATATAAAAGTTCCTTGGGTAGGATGGAGGGAAGTCCCACCCCTAGAAGGAAAAACCCCGCCATTCCCGCTGCCAGGCCGTAGAGGGACCCTTGAGCCAGCCAGGGCCTGCCACGCAACCACGTCCGCCAATACAAGGTCCTTGCGCTCACCCTCCCGAACAGGTCGGCCGGCAATCGTCCGGAGGCCACGGCATAATAGAAACTCCCCACACCGGCCACCATGAGGAGATACAGACTCGCGAGAAAGAGGTCCGAGTTCCATCGACAGTGGTATGCCAGCACCACCAGCCCGATTTGCAGCGAGTAGATGATGAGCACCACCTGGTGGTGAGAGAACCCTAGCCGTAAGAGCTTATGATGCAGGTGCTCTTGATCCGGTTGAAAGGGCGACCTTCTCCTCAGAAGCCGCTGTGTGGCCACCGCCACCAGATCCAGCAATGGCATGCCAAAAAAGAGCAGGACCAACAACGGGCTGAGGGGAGACCGCTCGGCTTGCGTCAAAAAGAGTGCCGCGCTTCCCAACGCAAAACCCAAAAACTGGCTTCCGCCATCCCCCATAAATACCCGAGCGGGATACGTGTTAAATCGCAAAAACCCTAAGAGCCCGCCCATGACCGAGAGCGTGAGGAACAAGACAACGATATCATCCACCTGGTAGGCCAAATAGGCGACCAGGCCAAAGCTCAGAAAGGCCAGGCCGCCAGCCAAGCCGTCCAGACCATCAGACAAGTTCATCGCGTTAGTCATCGTCACCAGGACCGCCATCGTAAGGGCCATCGCCAACCATGTGGGCAGTTCCAGACCCAAGAGCATGGAGAAGGGTTGCCAGGAGAGGTCGGTATAGATAGCCACTACGCCCGCGGCCAAAATCTGCCCTGCGAATTTGTACCGAACCCTGAGGTCGACAAAATCGTCCAGACTGCCCATACACACAATGATGAGCGATCCGGCAATGGCTCCGATCACGACCGCATTGTGGGGCGCCCAATAGCCCATGGAGACGAGGGCCCCAATCGCAAAGGCAATGCCCCCTACCCTGGCGGTGGGTTCCTTGTGCACTTTTCGATGATCGGGTTGATCCAACAGGCCAATCCAGGTCGCCCCGACCATGAGACAGGGGGTGAGGACCGTCCCGATCAGCAGAGACAGCAGGAAGGCGTAGAACAATCCTCCGGTCATGGGCCCACCAGGAATTCGAGCAATATGTCAGGACGATGGTGGGGATGCGTAAGCGACATGTGACCTATCACCATCCCCGCAATAAGACTCCGGGTTATGGCGTGAACCTGGTAGATTGGCAATTTTCTTTATCCGACTTTTATCAGGTGAAACCTCAATGATTTTCTTGTCGAACGCGACGGAACAGAACTACACCCAAGGAGGAACTGGTTGTGGTGACCGATCATATGACGCCACCCGCCTCGGAATTCATATATAACAAGATCACTGATTAATAAAAAGAAGCATTTGGGTTCCACTGTAGGAAAGGCGGGAGGGAAAAGAGGGGGTGAATGCCGTTTGTTTTTACCGGGGAACGTATGGGTCCAACCGGGTATGGACCAATTGAGCAAATTCAGCCATTCGTGCCTTCGCCACAGAGAGGTCACTCTGAGAGGGAATGGAGGTGGTAAAGCGAATGAGCGCGCCATCGGTCCGTCGTTGGGTCACCGTATCCCACAGCAGATACCACTTGACCAGGTATTCATTGGTGAGATTTCGTTGCCGCTGTTGGAACCAATACCAGACCACCTGTTCCACCTCGCCTTTTTTGATCATCAGCTCATTCACGAATAGCGGTTCCGTGGAAGAAGATGGGCCTTCAAGTGGGATGGTGTTCAGTGAGGTAATCAGCCACCCGCCGCCGGGAATACAACTTTGCGGGGAATGGATTGATTCTCCGGATCGTTGGGATTGATAATAGGCCACATAAAGATTGATGGGGGGATTGGGATCATCCGGAGGACGAAAGTCTGCCAGCAAATAGTCATCAAATCGAAGCGCATCGATATAGACCTGCTCCAAGGGCCTTACGGTCCCCTCCCACTGATCAATGTGCAAAGGGAAGTCCACAAAGGATTGCCGGGAAATTACCAGGTCTTCTCGTGCTTCAAGATGCGTGGCCAACCATCCCAGGGCACCCACCATGACCAGGCTCGAGACCAATGCCCAGGATACTCCACCGGCCATGTATTCAGAGCGTAAGGGTCTTCCCGCCCCCATGGGGTGAGAACCGCGGTCGGCATTCCCCACTCCCCTCATTCGCGGGTCAGGGCGTTGAGTGGATGCGTCCAGGGGCCACAGGCGTTTGAGCACGGCCATTTCCCCAACAAGCAGGGCGACCCCGACAAGAAAGATGACCCATCCCTCAAAGAGATGAATGAACCCGTCGGCAGCTCCTTTTCCGAACCATTCGACCAAGAGGCCGATCATGCCGATGCGAAATCCATTCAGCACAATGGCGATCGGGATACTGGAAAGAAACAAGACGACTCGCTTCCAGAACCGGTCATGCAGAAAATAGGCACACAAGAGGGCGAGTGTCATCAAGGGAAACAAAAACCGCAGTCCGGAGCAGGCTTCCACCACTTGGAGCTGAATAGGCCCTAGGTCAATGACATTGCCATCTTGGAAAGCCATAATGCCGACCACCTGGAGACAGGTCACCCCCAGCGTCGACGAAATCGACCGCAAGTGGCCGGAAAGGCCTTGAAACAGAAATTGCGGAAGCGGAATGGTCATCAGCAGTAGGCCAAGAGGAAACGCCAAAATACCCCCGCCACGAATTCCCCATCCAGCCATCACCAGGCCCACAATGACGACCCACAGCGCGAGATGTTGCACGACAAACAATGTCGCAAGTTGACCTACAATGAACAAACCCATTCCTGCGGCAATGATCAAGAACCCGAACCAGGTCCCATACCCCTTACACGCGCGGAGTTGCGTTCTTTTCTCCCATGCCAAATACAAAGCAATAGGGGGCACAAAGAGTCCATGCCCATAATTTTCATCACCCAACCAAGTCTGCCCTAAGATCGCCAGGCTGTCATAGAACACCACGACCAGCACAACGACTGTGGCCAGGATCCCCACAACAAACCACCCCATCTGAAATGAATCTTCAGATTTCGGCGAGGAATTGTGGGATAACGCATCCGCCATTATTCAATATCTCCATTTTCCTACCATATCATACCCAGGACTACCCGATTCTACTCTATTTTATTCGGCACACACATATGCCAACATAACCGGTTCTGCCAGATCAGCCAGGCTTGCGCTATATAATATAAGAGAACAGTAACGCAATAAATTCTCGCTGAGAGAGAAGACGGTCTGCCATACTTAAGGAATAAACCCGCATAAGCTAACCCGCCATTAATGGGTGGGACGACTTCTCGTCTCCGGACGGTCATCCGGATTTGCCCAGCTTCTCCGATTATGTTGGTTCAAAAGTTCACGAAGGATCTGGTTGAGCCGTGACCTCGTCAACCTGGGCACAGAACCTTCTCCGTGCCTGCCCTGAGCGGAGTCGAAGGGGGCTCAACACTGTTCGGGTTCAGCAAAAGACGGACGTGCCAACCCGCGCTGAGCCACGGTCTCCAGGGACCTCAGGATGATCCGTCTGTCAGGTCCCCAACAATGAACACAGATACTAGCCATAGACACTTCCTAGGATAGAGGGATGACAGACTTGAGAATCGCTCATCTCGCAAAGCCTCCTAGTGATAAACTCGCAAGACATGGTAGGGTTTTTTAACGCCGAAGGGGAAACGGATTCCAAGAAGCCAAGTCACGGGAATCCATTAACATCCAAGATGAAACAACGATCTAACCCCCAAAATCCTTTTGTTCCGGAAGTCCGCGAGCGACTGGAACCATCTGCATCCGTGACTCCGGACATCTACGAAGAAAAGGTGAAGACCATTCTCAGCCAGAATACCAGCCCCGACCTCCCCTTCCGATGGAGCGTGAATCCCTATCGAGGGTGCTTTCATGCCTGCGCCTATTGTTATGCACGGCCTACCCACGAATACTGGGGGTTCGGATCCGGAACGGACTTCGAATCCAAGCTGGTCGTCAAGGTGAATGCCCCGGCTAAACTTCAAGAATCATTGCTCAAACGTTCGTGGCAAGGGGAATTGATTGTCTTTTCGGGCAATACCGATCCGTACCAACCCCTGGAGGCCACATACAAACTCACCCGATCCTGCCTACAAGTCTGTGCAGAATTTCAGAACCCCGTTGGACTCATCACGAAATCAGCCCTCATCGTGCGAGATATTGATGTGTTGCAAGAGCTGCGCGACAAGGCATGGGTGCGCGTCTTTTTGAGTATTCCCTTTGCCTCAGATGACATTGCACGGAAGGTTGAACCGCAAGCCCCCTCAATTACGAAACGATTTGAGACTTTAGAATTCTTGTCCAAAGCCGGCATTTCAACCGCAGTCTCGATTGCCCCTGTGATTCCAGGATTAAATGAACACGACATTCCACAGATTTTATCCCGAGCCCGCGATGCCGGAGCCCAACATGTCGCCTATATCCTGCTTCGTCTGAACGACAACGTGGAACAGGTGTTCGTTGAACGGATGACACACCATTTTCCCGATCGCATCCAGAAAATCCTCGCCCGCCTCAAAGAGGTTCGGGAAGGGCAGGTCGGAGAACGAACATTTTTCAAACGCCATGTCGGTGAGGGGAAAACGTGGGATGTCATTGCCCAACTGTTCGAGACCGCCTACCGAAATCATGGATTTCAGGACGGTCCCGATGCCCCCATTCCTCCGACCTTTCGACGGCCGGGACCCACGCAACTCTCTCTGTGGGAATCTTGAAAAAGCATGCCCTGAGCGAAGTCGAAGGGGCTGCTAGCGGCGTTCCCTGCCTTTGCCGGAGCGGCTTCGCGTCTACGCGCTGAAGCACGCTTCGACGCGCAAGCGTGCAGGCAGTTGGCCCCTGGCCTGGCTCACATACTCATCCCTGCGCTCTACCAGACCGTAGGGCTGCGCCCTTTCCTTCGAGAAGCCTCAGGACAGAACTGGACAAACATTTTTGAATACTCCCGATTTTTTTTAATTAGCTCTCGATTACCCGCATGTGGGTCTAACAGGAAAACTCTTTCAATTCTTACACAGACTCTCCGTTAGAGGCTCCTCCCTCATAACTCCAACCGGAAACACGCGGTTTGGCAAGACCCAAAGCCCTTCAGTACAATCACCTTCTGACAATTTTTGCTTGCTCACTCAAAACCAAAGGACACACCCCATCTCATGATGCTTCTCTCTTGGCCCTCACATATTCTCCGCTGCCTGACCCTCACCCTGTTCGCCATCACCCTCGTCGGGTGCAGCGAAGACAAATCGCCCTGGCAACTCCACACGGAACAAGGCACGACCCTCATGGAACAGGGAAAGTTCCCGGAAGCTGAGCAGGAGCTTAAGGCTGCCCTTGAACTGGCAGAACAGTTCGAAGGCCAAGACCCTCGCCTCATCCAATCCATCACCAACCTTGCGATTCTGCACAATGCCAAAGGCGAGCCCGAACAGGCTGAAACCCTGCTTTTGAAAGCTGTGGGTATTCATGAAGAAGGACCAAACTCTCAGACAGCCGAGTTAGCAGCAAGCCTCAGTAATCTTGGTGCGTTGTATGTCACCCAACAAAAGTTCGACCAGGCTCAAGCCTCATTTGAACGAGCTTTGGCCGTTCGGGAACAGGCTCTGGGGCCTGATAACCCGGAGGTGATCCGGGACCTAGAGAACCTGGCCGCACTGTTTGTCCGGCAATCCCACTATGCCGAGGCCGAATCATATTTAAAGCGCGTGCTGGACAGCAAGGAAAGAACTACAGGACCGGAGGCGCCCGAACTCGTTGAACCCCTCAATAATCTCGCACTCCTGCATCGCGCCCAGGAACAGTATGACCAGGCAGAGGCGTTATTACTCCGGGCTTTAGCCATCAAAGAGAAGCAGATTGGCCCCACCAACCCCCATCTCCTCGGCAGCTTAAATAACCTCGCGCTGCTCTATAGTACGGCCAGGCAATTCTCACAGGCGACACCGGTTTTGGAACGAATGCTCACCATTACCGAAGAGGGGTTTGGCGAAGAGCACCCACGGGTTGCCCTTACCCTGAATCAATTGGGAGAGATCTATCGAATACAGGACCAGCCCGAACAGGCTATCCCCTTGATCCAACGCGCCATTACGATTATTGAAAAAGCAGAAGGACCGGAACACTCAAGTCTGACCGGGCCTCTCAATAATTTAGCGCTACTGTATGTCACCACAGGACAATATGAAAAAGCTGACCCCCTATTTCAACGAACGATCACCCTCACGGAACAGACCATGGGGAAAGACCATTTCCGTGTCGAACGAGCACTCAGAAATTACACGACCCTTTTGCGAAAAATGGGTCGTACCGAGGAGGCCGTCACGCAGGAGACCCGGGCCAATGCCATCCACGAAAAAAACAATCCTCCGGTAACGTCCTCTCCGGGTTAATCCATCATCCTCCACACATTCGTCACCCGGACCTTTACCATCAGCGTCTTCTGAAGATCTCTCTGCCCTTCCTTACATTGATGCGTCCCGTAAGGGGCGCATCGTGACGCCTGCAAAGAACTCTCGCGCAACGACATGGTCATCACCATTTTCCCCCAATTCCATAGGGTGCGCCAGAACTGAAACATGTGGAAAAAGGATAATTCTTAAAATAATTTCTTTAAGCCCCATACGTCATGAGCCGAACAGAGTCTAGAGAGGACTCACTTCTCGGATGTCAGAGTACCTCGGCCGTCTACCAGGATGTGATGCGACGTATGGATACCGATAAAGAGTTCTATAACGTTCCTGAGATATCCAATACTGTTCAGGGACAGCAGTCGTTTTGATGATGTAAGAGGGGAAGGAGATCCGGGGAGTGCGACACGACCAATTAAAATATCTGGCTAAACTTGCATTGTTAGTTCTGATGGGTGTCTTCGGAAGCTTTCTGATTTCCGAAGCTGGCCTTCGTCTAATGAACATCTCCTATCCGGTCTTTCACGGGTTTGATCCCGTAAGAGGACGAGTTCTTGAACCGGGGATGGAAGGGTGGTTTCGTTATGAAGGAAATGCCTATGTTAAAATTAACTCCGCTGGATTTCGAGATGTCGAACATTCTCTTCAGAAACCAAAGGGGACATACAGGATCTTGCTTCTTGGCGATTCCTATACGGAGGCAAGGCAGGTAAGCTTGGAGAATACTTTCGGGAGAAAAGTCGAAGAACAGCTTCAATCCTGTGAGCGATTGCTTCCCCACAAAGTAGAGGTGATTAATTTTGGTGTTCCAGGCTATGGGAATGCCGAAGAATTAATCACGCTTCGGTCCCGTGGTTGGTCCTATGACCCCGACCTCGTATTGACCATGTTTTTTAGCGGCAATGATCTCATAGACAATTTCCCTCGAGCGGAGTTGCGTGAGCATGAATATATCCCTCGCCCGTATTTTCATCTTGATCAGGGTGAGTTAAAACTAGTGTATAACTTTCAAGAGTGGTCGCCACCCCTGCTCAAATATCGGCTCCTCCTTTGGGGAGTCCATAACTTTCGCACGCTGGAATTGATTAACCAGGCCAACCGAGTCTATGCGGCACGGCAAATGGGAAGCGATCAAGGCAACGCATCGAACCAAGCAGGATTGGCAGATTTTGTCTATGCCCCACCACAGACACCGATTCATCATGAGGCGTGGGACATTACCGAAGGGATTCTGAAATTGATGCATAAGGAAGTGCTTGAGCATGGGGCAAAGTTCTTTCTTGTCACGACCACAAGCCCGGATCAACTCGACCAAGAACAGAAGGTAATATTGAGACAGCGTCTAAATGCCAAGAAGTTGGACTACCCGGAGCAACGGCTTCGAGCACTTGGCGAAACCGAGGGCTTTCCCGTGCTCAATCTGCTATATGATTTTCAGCAATATGCGGAGCAACATCATGCCTATCTTCATGGATTCCCCAATACCAAACTTGGAGCGGGGCATTGGAATGAACAAGGTCACGAATTAGCAGCACAATTGATAGCAAAGCGAATATGCCAGGATCCTTCTATTCTTTAAGGACATGATCAACCTTTCACGATGTCCACATCAGTTGAAGTCCCGACGATAAGGTCATACAGACCTCCCTTCTACAACCATCAGAAATATTCTGCTCGTTAGCCATCACCTGTATCTCCATTGCGAGTGTTCCTGAGTCGGGTAGCGTCTCGGAGTTCTAGGGAATCTACGGTGAACTATTATAAGATAATCATCTATGACCCTATGACCCTATGACCCTCATCATTTTTCCCCCTGACGGAAGACCATAAATCTCGCTTGACACTTTTTTGGCAATCACCTAAGGTTTCATCTCAATACTAACATTTTCCGACAATGATGAACCTCCTTCTTCAGATCCATCGACTGCAGGCAAAATGATGACAGGCTACACTGCTCCCTCTTTCTTGCGCTCCACCACAATTATTCTCACTGTGATAGTCCTGCTCGCATTCACACAAGGTTGTACGACGAACCTCAAAGCTATTCAAGATTTCGGCAATCTGTCGGCAGAGTCCGCTCAGTACACAAATCTGGTTGATGAATACGTGGAATTTCCCAATCGGCAAAAACGCTATCAACCCCAAAGTCGCCATGCCAATTTGGATGTAATGGCGCAGGACCGTGCCACACAAAAATCAGCTTTACTCCTCCGCCAATCTATTATTGAGACATATATGAAATCCCTAGGACATCTGGCGGCTGATGAAGTTGTCGATAATACCGAAGAACTGGCGCAACTCTCGGCAGCCCTACAGTCTCAGCCCGTCACCAATCCACAAGAGGCAGAGGCCTACAAAAAAATTGCCGGCATCGTGACCACTATGGCGGTGAAACGATGGCGACAAGATCAACTTCAGAATCTTATCGAACAAGCCAATCCACCGATTCAACAAATTCTCAAATCCTTACACCGCATTGTTGCAGACGGATTTGGTGGAGATCTCCAAACTGAAGACGCCGCCATCCAAAATTATTACATGACTCTGACCATGGAATCCCAAGATCCCGCAGGAAAAGCCGCATTAGCTGAATGGAAAGAATTGAGAATATCCCAGGTGGATGAACGGTCTGAAGCTGTCAAAATTTACGGGAAGGTCCTGGACGAAATTTCTGACGGACACCAACGGCTTTTCGAAGAACGTCAAAATTTGACCAAGAAAGAGGTGTTACAACAGGTTGGAAACTCGGTGAAAGACCTTCGAACCTTGCTGAAAACCATTAAAAAACTGTAAGTGAGGACCGTAATGCCCCTGAGCGCTGAAGACGCCTTTGAGTTATCCAAACAATTCCGTGATCTCGGGATCAACCTAGGAAATTACCGGTTTGCCAATTGGAATAATCTGACCCCGACTCAACGGCGTGATTTAGAGGACGAGGAATGGTCGCTGTTGAACTCCTCCTCGGACATGACCACGAAAGCGGTGGGGTTGGCTTTGGAAGAATCAGAGATCAATGTCCAAAGCATTAAGAGTTCGGTTGGCAAAGCCAAGCGGGCAATCAAAAAACTGGAAAAGGTCGGTGAAGTCATCAAAGTCGCCACCGCCACGGTTGGGCTTGCTGCAGCGATCGTGGCTAAAGACCCAGGTGCTATAGCCAAAAATGCGAAACGTGTTCTCGAAGCGGCCGACGCATAGCCTGCCCGATCATTCCGATTTTCTCCAAATATACTTTACCGGGTCACCGTCGATTGCATCAGACTATTTGCGTGTGGTGGGGAAAATCCCTGGAAACCCCTATGCCGCTCGGCAAGTTCGAGGACGGAAAACGCATTCCCATTGACCTGCTCGGGAACCGTAAAAATCTGCCGCAAATCTCCTCCCCGTTCGCCCACAATCTGTCCTGCAAACATAACCCCTTTGGCAGTCAGCCGTTGAATGCTGGCTTCAATATCCGCCACCCGCACCGCAATATGGTGTAATGTTCGATCCCCAAATTGCTTCACCCAAACAGGAATAATACTTGTTTTCCCTCGTTCACCATCATACGCCTGATCCACAAATAACGCGGGACACCCAGGTGCCCGATAGACTTTGGCCCACCAATCGTCATACTCCAACGTTTCAGCATAGGCATATCCCAACAACAGAAATTCCTCAGCCCGTGGATCAATTGACCCTGTCCGTATCGTTATATGATCGACCACCGGAAACAAACCAATGCCAATCTCCTCCAAAGCCTGACTCACCATGGCAGCTGCATGATTTCTGGCAACATAGTCGTGTATATAGCGAGTGATGACCTGTTCGAGTTCGCCCCCCTGCTTCATAAGCTTTCCTCCCGATTAGTCCTTGGAAAATGCGATGCCTTGCGCCAAGGGCAACTCAGTTCCCCAATTAATCGTATTAGTTTGCCGACGCACATACGCTTTCCACGCATCGGAACCGGCCTCTCGCCCTCCGCCCGTGTCCTTCTCTCCTCCAAACGCACCACCAATCTCGGCGCCGGACGTACCGACATTCACATTCGCAATTCCACAGTCGCTCCCTTGTCCGGATAAAAATTGTTCGGCATGCCGCACGTGTAAGGTAAAGAGAGCAGACGATAATCCTTGCGGTACCTGATTCTGAAGCAGAATAGCTTCATCCAGCGTGGAGAATGGTATCACATAGACGATCGGCGCAAAGGTTTCCCGCTGCACGACTTTCCATCGATTCTCCGCACGCACAATGGTCGGCTCCACAAAAAACCCAGGGCCTTCAAGGACTCTTCCGCCATAAAGGATTTCTCCGCCATCCTGAACCACTTCCTCAAGGGTCATGCGATACTCTTCCAAAGCCCGTTCGTCGATCAGCGGCCCCATCAACACCCCCGCATCTAAAGGATTCCCAATCTTGACCTGCCGATAGGCATGGAGCAGACGTTGCACAACTTCTTCGTAGCGAGTCTCCTGCACCAACACCCGTCTGGTCGTCGTGCAGCGCTGGCCGGCAGTGCCCACAGCCCCGAACACAATTGCCGGAATGGCCAGCCCCAAATCTGCCGTCTCGTCCACAATCACCGCATTGTTGCCACTGAGCTCCAACAAGCTCCGCCCTAATCGCTGCCCAACAACTTTGGCAACTTTCCGCCCCACTGGGACAGAACCGGTGAACGAAATGAGCGGCACCCGCTCATCGGCGACCATGGTCTTGGCCAGTTCTACCTGATCGGTAATGAACACGGAAAAAATTCCAGGAACGCTCTGTTCTTTCATGACCTGATTACAGATTTGTTGGACGGCCAGGGCACAGAGAGGCGCCTTCGGAGAGGGCTTCCAGATCACCGAATCACCGGCAATGGCGGCAAGAAACGCATTCCACGCCCACACGGCGACGGGAAAATTAAAAGCGGTAATCACGCCGACCACCCCCAGCGGATGCCACTGTTCAAACATACGATGCTTGTCGCGCTCAGAGGGCATCGTCATGCCATACAACATACGGGATTGCCCCACGGCAAAGTCCGCCATATCAATCATCTCCTGCACTTCACCGTCCCCCTCCGCCTTAATCTTACCGACCTCCATTGATACCAAGGAGC
>DOFS01000484.1 GCA_003523945.1 Nitrospiraceae bacterium
AAACGGGGAAGTTCTTCAGACACCAGGCACTCAAGTAAATAGTACTGATGAACTTCGGATCTAATTCCCTTTTCTTTTAACTTGTTGGTCGATGTACAGCTATTCACAACGTGGTTTTTGATCGATGCTTTTGGAGACCGCAATGAAAGTCAAATATTTTTCTGACACCGACCTCGTCTATATCGAATTCAGTAATCAAGAAGTGGCAGAGACGAAAGGTATCAATGGAAACATCCTGATTGACCTGGTTGAAAATGGCCAACTTGTGGGGCTGACCATAGAACATGCCAAAGTCCAGGCAAACCATTCTGAAAATTCCTTCCTACAACTGACCCCAAAAAGCTAATTTTCAACCCCTAATATAAATGGGTGTGTACTCATATAACATCATTTTATTTGGGTATTTCTTGCAGGTATCCATCTAACTCAATTATTTCCATAGGCCTTTGGCAGGAATCTATTTTACCTTGATATATATCGTCGATTGAAGGAAAATTGAACGCGTTGTTCGGCGGTGGTTAATTAAATACAGATAGGAGAATAGAGGAGACGAATAGGGAATGATTGATGAAGCAGGAGTTGAAAGGCAAAAAGTGAAAGGGATGCCTCGTTTCTCACGCAATCGGAAACCCCATTTATGACTACCAAAAATAAATTACCAACATCAATAACAGGAGAAAAGGCATATAAAGCAATCTTGTCTAGGGTTCGTGAAAATCATTTGGCCCAGAAACTGGCCAAAGAAATCTTTGAATTCTATGGAGAATTTTTAACTTATTCTGAAAGCACAGAAACTTTAACAAGTGAATTTTGTTTCGATATCCAACATGAACCCTTTATTCTGCTTGAAGGAGCTAGAATTGTTTTGAAAATAGATGGTGGTCGAGAAGCAGAGGCTCTTGCTCATGAACTTCTTCATTTGCAATTGCCCATACGTGGGTTCCCACTAATTGAAGGGGCTGAGATACCTGATGGGATGACTGAAGAGGCAGCCGAGGTTTTTATGGATAGGTACATCAAGCTTCAAAATTTAATTCACCATGAACTTAACATTGCGAATTTCAAAGAACTTGGGTATCTCAAGCGACATTTTTTATGTGGATTTAGTCCTCCACAGGTTGATTACAAAGCATTGGTTAATGCTCCACAGGAATTTTCTTGGTGGTGTTTGGAATTTTTTCGTCATTGGATAACTTTGCGTCATGGCCAAAGCCTTAATGTGGGAATGCATGCAAATGATGCCCTCCAATGGGGTTCAGAACAACATCCTATTCTGAAACAAGCTGCTGAGGGAATGATGGAGTGGGTGAAGTTTGGAGAATTTAAAAATTCAGGCCACTATGTTAAGCAGGTAAATAATCTTTTGGAAATTATGAAAATTCCCAAGGTAACACAATGGGCGTTCCTTGAATGTCCAAACCTTCAAAGACCAATTGCAAAGAGAATGATTGTGTAATGCGTTTTAGATTCCAGGGTTTTTGTTGGTCAAGCACCATCATTTAAATTTTCAACCCGGTGCTATCCGATCGTTTATATTTAACCAACACCTCCCCTACCCAATCTCGCAAGGCTCCTATTCTCTCACTGGTTCCAGTTTTTGGTGAATAAGATAGCACCAGTGCACTTGAAGGGTGATGGAATTTGGAGTGCCGGACATGTCTAGGGTAAATATCCCTGTATACCCTCTTGTGGGTGACTTCAATCGCGAAATGACGAAATCCGCATAGGATTAACGTCGGAAAAACTAATTGCGACGTCTGACCCATTTTTCGTTTCTACGGCGAAAAAGACGATTGTTGAAAGGATGAGACAGAGGACTAATTGGTCCAGGGTTAAGGGTATGGTATGGAAGATGGGATTGAGGATAGGCACGTAGATGGTGGCCATCTGAAGGGCGAAGGTGAGGAGCACGGCTCCTAATTACCATGGATTGCTCAACGGGCCTCGCTGGAAAAACGAATCTTGCTCCGAACGAATCGCCAGCACATGTCCCCTTTGGGAGAGGGTGAGGACGGTGAACACCATGGTTTGCCATTGTTCTTGATTAGCCTGATAAGCCCACATTTCGGTGATGAGCGATATGCCGCCCATGAGCAGGCCTACCCATAAGATGTGTTGCCAGAGGCCTCCGGCAAAGATGCTTTCATTCGGCGGGCGGGGAGGGCGCTCCATGATGTTGCGCTCTTCGGGTTCCATGGCGAGAGCGAGGCCGGGTAAGCTGTCTGTGACGAGGTTGATCCATAAGATTTGAATCGGAAGCAGGGGAATCGGCAGGCCGAATAAGGGTGCCAGGAAAATCGTCCAGATTTCTCCGGAATTGCTCGTCATCGTATATTTCACAAACTTGCGGATGTTGTCATAGATCCGGCGTCCGTCCCGGACGGCGGTGACGATGGTCGCAAAGTTATCATCCAGCAAAATCATGTCGGAGGCTTCACGGGCTACGTCTGTGCCGGTTTGCCCCATCGCAATGCCGATGTTGGCCTGGTTCAACGCGGGGGCGTCATTCACCCCGTCGCCGGTCATCGCGACAAACTCTCCCCTGTTTTGCTGGGCTTTGACGATGGCAATTTTTTGCGTGGGTGTAATGCGGGCATAGACGCGGGTGTGCTCCACCAGTTGCGTCAGGTCTTCGGGGGAACGGTGTTCCAATTCCTGGCCGGTCAGCACCGTGATGTCCTTATTGATAATGCCGCTGCCTGACGCGCGGCGCTGGCTTGTCCACACGAGAAGAAGATTGTAGGATGGTTTGAAATCTGTCCATTAGATGGGGCGCAGGACTTTTCAAATTCAAGGCGGTCCAACATCCGGTTATGGGGGGCATCTATGCACCCGGCTCCCGAGGATCCTATTTCAGAAACATGAGAGGAGCCGCCCGCCGATATTCCCGGCAGCCGGACGCTGGGTCTCGCTCCCTGCTGTGTCTTGCGCGTCAAGCAGACAACCAGTCACTCCAACGCCCACGGCGTTCAGGGCGTTTCGCCCATTTCACAAGCAGGGGTGGGAAGGGACGACCCAAAAACTGCAAGTTTTTAGAGGTGCCATTAAGATATTCATTGTGGCGTCATGTGGGCACAAGGGAGTCTCCTGCTACGTATGAACCACTGCCGACCCTTGTGTTTTGGCTGACTGTGTTTTTGTCCTCATCAAAATCAGGCTAAAGAGGTCCTATTTATCTTGACTAATTATATCCAATGATCAAGAATTCCCGCACGCCTAATTCAAAATTTGTAATTTGCATGGTAGCGGATGTGGCGTTCGGTGCCCAGTAGGCGTTTTAAGGCGTGGGCTCAGTTCTGTGTAGTTAAAACAGAATTAGGCTGCCCTACTTGCCATGCTGTTGAGGTTTGAAGGAGATTTTGGCAGGGGTTGAATCAGCTCAAAAACTATTCTTCACCTTGTAAGGTTGCTGGAGAATAATATTTTGTTGCCAGTATATTTAAAAAGTTAGATGATAGTGGAATGAGATGACGCATAACCCTCTGATCAGAGTTGTTTTGCCAAGTAGTGGAGACAGTTGGGCAAAAATGTCACTTGCACCGGAAAGACGGCTAGTACTCTTTATCCATGGCTTTCGGGGTACGGCTCTTGGCACCTGGGATCGCTTTCCTGTTCTAGTAGAGGGGCAAAAAAAATTTCAAGGCTGCGATTTGGTCTTTTACGGCTACTCTTCAAAGTGGCAGCGTACACAGGTCTTAGCCAATGATTTTCGAGACGCTTTGGACCTTCTGTTTAGCCAGCCTAGGATCTTATTGCAGGCCACGGCGACGGAGTCGAATCGAGCGTCGGACTTTCGATTCGAGGAGGTTTTTCTTGTGGCTCACTCAATGGGAGCACTTGTGGCCCGCCAAGCGCTCCTTGATGCATTTCAAATGAGATACCCCTGGACAAGCAAGGTCAGACTAGCCTTGTTTGCGCCCGCTCATATGGGTGCAGACTTACTCCGGCTATGTATGCAGACCCTCGCGCCGTTCCCAATTCCTGTATCATTGGCAGCCCATTCTATTTATCCCTGTCTCCATGACTTAGTTCCCACTTCGCAGACCATCAATCTAGTTATCTCTCGAGCCAAAAACCTTGATCCTCTGTCCGCAAAAACCTTCTCAGCACACGGAGTCTGGATTGCCGCTCACGATCAGGTCGTGAGCCCTAATGCCTTTCCTGGAGACCCTCCGTCGAAAACCATCAGGGGACGTACTCATATTTCGATGTGCAAACCTACTAATGTGTCGTCGCAGGCCTTCAAGGGGCTGGAAACTTGCATTCCATGAATGGCTCATATGCACAAATGGCAATAATGAGCCAATTTTCCTCCCTATTTGGAAGGGATCGTGAAGGTGAAATTGAACTCGCATTCGATGGAATACGCGCTGCCTGCGTTTTCCACTTGGCCGGCCAAGCTAATGTTCTCCAGCATGAAATTGAATCCTCGGCCCGCCGAAGTATTGAGTTCGCACTGAGTTTGGCCGAGAGGGACCTTGGTTTAGGCGAAGCGCTTGCCACTCGTTCCTTGTCGGGATGGCTTCGGGGCAGGGAACTATCCAGCCCAGTTGATCCGTCGAACACTTGGTTCGAGGCATTCCGAGTTGTTGAGATAGGTCTGCTGGATAAATGGCCCCTAAAGCGCACAGCTATTTTGCTGGCTAAGGGAACGACTAGTTTAGAACCATTCGTAAACGGTCCAACTGTTAGTTTCGTAAGTGTTGTTGAATGGTTGGAGATGAGGGCCCAAAATGTTGATGATTCTAATGGGGTGAGTGCGTCAGACCGCATCTTCATTGAGTTGGTTTGTGATCTTGCCGATTTTTATAAGGGGTTGTTGGACTTTGTCCAATTTATATCTATAGCTCCAGTTTTAGTTCGGCCACTGTTAGGTGAGTATCTGCAGACCGCCGTATTCCTCGGGCGCCCCCGGGATGCTGTGGTTCGACTGCACGGAGCCCTACGTATAGGGCAGGAGGGTCTTAGGAGATCGAATGTTGAGCTACCGCATGATTTTCTCTTGCAATCTGAGGCAACCCTCGGCTGGGTATCGAAGATGCCACAAATGGACGAATGGTCGGGCGCGTAATTGTGGGAAGGTTTCTGGTGGAAGGATGAAATGGCCTTGCCAGATTAACGCCGGGAAAACCGGCTCCTACAGCGGACCCATTTTTTGATTTCGACCGCGACAAACAAGATTGTCGGGAAGAGGAGACAGAGGCCTAATTGGTTTAGGGTCAAGGGCATGGTATGGAAGACGGGATTGAGGAGCGGCACGTAGATCGTGTCCATTTGTAGGGCGAAGGTGAAGCGCGCGGCTTCCACGACCAGAGGTTGCTCGATGGCCTTCGTCGAATAAACGCCTCCCGCTCTGATCGAATCGCCAGCACATGTTCCATCTGGGAAAGGGTGAGGACGGTGAAGACCAAGGTTTGCCATTGTCCGAGATCGGTCTGAACGGCCCACATTTCTGCCGCGAGCGATACGCCGCTTATCAGCAGCCCCACCCACAGGATATGTTGCCAGAGGCCACTGGCACGTTCAGGCCTTGCAATCCGAAATCAAAAATTTTCGCTGCGAAGAGTGACGATTAGTTCTTGCCCGGTCTACCGGATCACGGTCACGGCGAGGCGAAATCCTAGTACGTGGAGGAAAGCATCGAGGCTTCTGAATTCTGGATTGCCGAGTCCGGAGAGCATCTTCTATAGGTTTTCGCGATTGAGTTTGGACTTCTCGGTGAGTTGTGCCATACCTCCTTGAGCTTCCGCACATTTCTTAGCGCCACTAAAAACAATTCAGGATCGTCTTCCTCCAGTGCCGCGTTCAAATAGTCTTCGCCTTCACCCGCATCATGCAGGCTTGCAATCAGGTCTGGTTGATAGGCTTTGCTCTTGTTCGTAGTCTCCTTACTTTTCAGGAACTGCTAGAAAATAATTCTCCCTTAGTCCTTCTTTGCCAATGTTGGAAAATCTCTGTTAGCAGGCTCTCAAGACATAGAAGCTTCCCGATATTCAACCAGAGGGTCACCGGATTGTAAAAGCGTCAATGGAGTTGGAGGCGTCCGTTGGAGAAGGGTGCAAAAAAGGCAGGCGTTTGACGTGTTCCCACACGTGACCCAGATGATTTGTGGTGGGACGCCACGTACCGTCACCAAATCCACAAAATCCTGATCTTTACTCATAATGCTGGCACCGGCTTTTCGAGCGGTTTGAAATATTTCCAGATCCCTGGCATCTCTAAGGTCGAGAGAGGAGACAGATTGAGCGGGAATAGAAAAGGTAGTGGTGAGCCAGGGTGCTAACTGAGGAGACAGTGGAACGTCAATTCACAGAATCAAGAGGTAACCATGGGATAGTTTACCCGCATACTGGCAAAAGTTTAAGACAGGCTTAAATATCTTCCGCTTCTAAATCCAGGCATTGGACTTGTTGACGAGTGAGCCCCTTCCCCAAGAGGTCAACGATATCCGTCACACGAATCCGCATTCCCCGGATCCAGGGACGGCCACCCCATTGGTTTAGCGTTCACGGTAATTCGCTTAGCAATAGTAGCCATGTTTCAACCCTACGTGAGTATCAAAGAAATAACAGAGAGCTCCCGAACTAATTGAGAAGAGGACCATATCAAAAGGGAAGTTTGAGTGTTCATGATAAAGTATAGGTCCCTTGGGGGGATTAGAGTATGATTCTGTCGGCTGATATTTGATGGAGAGTCGCGAATTCTATTTTCTTCTTGCGCGTCGCGAGCCTTTTGCTGACACGCAGGTCCGTTCTGCATTCCTGATTTCTCTGTAAATTTTGATTTCTCCGATTGACATCCCGCTTCATCAGAAGTACCATTTGTACATTTCGTACAATACGTTTATTCGAGTGGAAAATGAGGTAGTTGATGGCACATTTACCATCCAGCAAAGCACGACAAGGATTTGCGGATACGATCAATCGTGTGGCCTACGGCAACGAGCGCGTGGTATTGCGTCGGCGCGGGAAGGAAGTCGCAGCCGTCGTCCCGATTGCTGACCTGCGATTGTTGGAAGAGTTGGAAGATCGAATGGACCTCATCGATGCCAGAGCAGCATTGGTTGAAACCAAGAAGAATGGCGCGAAGTCCCTTGATGGGATTCTGAAGGAACTGGGGCTCTAACTCCTTCCGATGGCCTATTCGATTCTTCTCGCCCCTCCTGCGGAAAGGCAGCTCAAGGCCTTTTCTCAAGCTGTTCAAAAGCGCCTGGTTAAACGACTCAAGAGGTTGCAAGCTAATCCGCGCCCCCAGGGTGTGAAGAAACTGGTTGGTGGGGGTGATCTGTATCGTGTTCGAGAGGGAGACTATCGCATCATTTATACCATCCGTGATAAGGCGCTCATTGTCCTTGTACTCAAGTTTGGCGACCGAAAAGAAGTCTACCGTTCTTGATGTGTGATCTTTATTTAGGAGGAGTTAGGTGGTTACGGCAGGTGCCCAGGGGCGGGGACTTGCGGGTGGTGCGGAAAAGTAAATTTTCTCTTCCATTCACTCAGGCTAAAAAGAGTTACAAGGTGGACGTGAAGGATAGCAAGATCGAGCAAACGCTTGAAGTGCCGTCGAGCTTCACCGATGCAGTGGATGGAAATTTTATTGACAGTGCGCAGGCGATCACAGAAGGGAAAAAGAAAGGGCTCAAGGGGAAGAATCGAGCGATGATGACCCTCCTCGTCATGCTTCAAGGCACCAAAAGCCAGGACGCCTATTGGAATATCGTCAGTGACCACGCGGATGGCAGAAGCACGCTCATCAACGCCAAAACCGGGAAGATCTTCAGACACCAGCCACTCAAGTAGATGGAACGAAAGAATTTGGGATCGAGCCTCGCTTTTTTCTCATCGTGAATCTACCCGTGCATTGATTTCTGATTATTTTCATCGTGAACAAATCCTAATTTCGATATCCCGAGATGCCCCATTGGGTCTCAAGAATTCGAGGGTAGTTCGTGATTTAAAATTGATTAGTCGTGAAAAGCCTTTATTTCATTGTGGACAATTTTTTGCTGTCGAAATTTCCCGTCATTGCTATTTAATTTTCAAGGGTAACTCTCCCTTATTCTAAAGGTTGAGGGGCATTTTCTGTTTGGTTAGCTGATCATGAGTGGAAAATAATTGAACCCTGTGTTCTTTCTCCTTGACTTAGTTCATTGGTTGAAGAAAAATTGTTAGATTGTACGGCAGCTTGCATTGGGTTGCGGGCAGGAGTAGGGAGTGAAGGTATCAACTTCAGACCTCGCCTGCTGAATTCGCTTTGGCCATTTACTTTGGATGACCGATAGCCATCTCTTCAAAAAATAACATATTGCAGAAGGACGGTAATTTGCACCCTGTGTGACGCTAATAAAAAAGCGAAACCTCGCATCTTATCAAATTCGAAATAATCATTGTTGTGTGTACTAATAAAATTAGACAATGAGGAGGAAGAGTTATGGCTGAAGAAAAATTCAAGCTGCCGCGCTCATCTTATGAGGAAATATGCAAAATCATTAAAGCATATGGACGGCTACAGCAGGCTGCTTCGCTTGATGAGGTTGCCAAGCTTTGTGCTCTTAATAAAACTGGCATTAGTGCAAATAATGCATTCCTTTCCAACGTAGAATTGATTGAGGGAGGTAAGGCAAAATCGGCAACATTAATTGGGCGTGAACTAGCGAAAGCCCTTGAGCACGAGCTTCCTGATCTAATTCAAGAGAATTGGGCAAAAGTAGTAAATGGCAATGATTTCCTGGGAAAAATGGCCGTCGCAGTGAAAATAAGGGGAAAAATGGAGAGTTCTGCACTGGAATCACACATCGCTTACTCTGCTGGAGAAGCGAAATCTGGAGCAGTCATGACTGGGGCGCGTGCTGTGATTGATATGTTGCGTGCAGCAGGTGTTGTCCGGGAACATGATGGACAACTTGTTGCATATGAGTCTGTTATCCATTCAGAGGGGGCTCGCCCGAATTCCTCGAATACGCCCACACCACCGATAAGCATTCCAGTATCCCAGATTTTTGCCCCACCTCCCGTCGCTAAGACAGGTGGGGCATCACTTCATATTGAACTTCGTATCGATGCCAAGCCAAATGAATTGGATGGATTGGGTGAGAAGATACAAAACCTACTTCGAGAAATTAATAGTCCAGACCAAGTAGCTGACAATGGCACTACAAATGATTCATAGGGCAGGAGCGCCATATCCATGGCATATGACATCTACCAAACAACCGCTGAGAATGTGATCGCGGCGACGGACGCAGCACTACAGATACCAGAGGGTGTCGACGAGAGGCTCGTGTCTGCTTTTATAGATACGACTCCCACTTATGCTCGAGACGCTCTTCAAATGGCAAGAGAACTCTCCCTGTTAAGAGAGCCGCAACCTGGTCAATTTGTGTCTGATGCAAAGTGCGGGCTATATCTTTGCACAGCGGTGCGGGAAAGTAAGGCTGCCATCCTTCGATACGTCCTTGAGCAATATGAGCCGTATCGTACATTTAAAGCCCGCCTTGAACTTACGGGTGTGGTTGGGGAGGCTGCTAATCAGACGCGAGCCTTACACAGTATAAGTGCACACCGCCAGGTAATCAGTAACACATTTACCGACTTAGGAACCTATGCTCAGTCGCTGGTTTCCGAGGGGGGTGGGTTGTATCGTCCTCGTCAGGATGACCCAAAAGTGTATCTGGAAATTCTGGATAGGGTTATTCAAGACCGAGAGACAGCAGCACTTGAGGTTAGGAGACGTCTGGGAGAAGAAGCTGCAAGTTGGATTGATGGTCCCAACGTTCTGGAGAACTTAGTCTCGGCATATCAGCGGGCAGCTGTTGCGGAAAACGACCCTCGGGCTCCAATAGTTTATGCTGGAAACGCCGTTGAATCTTTTTTGTCGCAGCTGGCTGCTAAACATACTGTTAATGTTCAGTATGCACACGGGATTAATGCGAAAGCAGATGCATTAGCAAGTGCCAATCACTTATTATCCAAGCACAAATTTATGGTTAAGTACCTCGGACATGTGCGGAATGCTGCTGATCATGGTGTTGACTCAGAGATTGGTACACAGTGGGAAATTTCACAGAAAACTGCCGTTGAATACGTTTACGTTGCTCAGAGCGTGATATCTGCCATTGTTAAAAAAGATAAAGGAATATATGTTGTTTAGCTGCCCTCAAGAAAAGTAATAAGTAGGACGCTCCTATAGCAGAATAATTGGGCAAGAACATTCTTATGTGCGTTGCCTTGGTCGCAGTTCCTCGTGATTCCCGAACATCCCTCATTTAAGGGACTAGGCTTCCTCCCCCCTGAATCTCCCTTTCTCTAAATGCACTTCATTGGAGAATTGAAGAAATGGGGTTATACGTTAACTCCGCGCCAACCAACCGCGACGCCTGGCCCATTTTTCAAGTTCGACTGCAAAAAACACGATGGTTGAAAGAATGAGGCAGAGACTTAATTGGTTCAGGGTTAAGGGTATGGTATGGAAGATGGGGTTGAGGAAGGGCATGTAGATCGTGGCCATCTGAAGGGCAAACGTGAGGAGGACAGCTCCAAATAACCAGAGATTGGTCAACGGTCCCCGCTGAAGAAATGATTCCTGTTCCGCACGAATCGCCAACACATGGCCCATTTGGGAGAGGGTGAGGACGGTAAACACCATGGTTTGCCATTCTCCCTGATCGGCCTCGTAGGCCCACATTTCAGTAGCCAGCGACACACCACCCATGAGTAGTCCTACCCACAAGATATGTTGCCAGAGACCGCCGGCAAAGATGCTTTCATTCGGTGGGCGGGGCGGGCGTTCCATGATGTTTCGTTCTTCGGGTTCCATGGCGAGGGCGAGGCCGGGCAGGCCGTCGGTGACGAGATTGATCCATAATATCTGAATCGGAAGCAGGGGAATCGGCAGCCCGAATAACGGCGCCAGGAAAATTGTCCAAATTTCTCCGGAATTGCTTGTCATCGTATATTTCACGAATTTGCGGATGTTGTCATAGATCCGGCGTCCGTCCCGGACGGCGGTGACAATGGTCGCAAAGTTATCATCCAACAGAATCATGTCGGAGGCTTCCCGGGCCACGTCTGTGCCGGTTCGCCCCATCGCGATGCCGATGTTGGCCTGGTTCAAGGCGGGGGCGTCATTCACCCCGTCGCCAGTCATCGCGACGAACTCTCCCCTCGTTTGCAAAGCTTTGACGATGGCAATTTTTTGCGCGGGAGTGATGCGGGCATAGACGCGGGTGTGCTCAACAAGTTGCCCCAGCTCTTCGGGGGAACGGTGTTCCAACTCCTGGCCGGTCAACACCGTGGTCTCCTTATTGATGATGCCGACCCGTGAGGCAATGGCCTTGGCGGTGCCTGGATGATCGCCGGTGATCATGACGGGTTTGATGCCCGCCGATCGACAGAGGGCGACCGCCTGCGCGGCTTCTTCCCGTGGAGGATCCATCATGCCGGCAAATCCCAGAAAAGTAAGCTGGCGTTCGACGACCGAAGGAGTTATTTCCGAAGGAGCTTGGTCCCAGTGGCGATAGGCCACTGCCAAGACCCTTAACCCTTCATTGGCCATGTGTTCGGCCTGCTCCAACAGTCTGTCTGTTGCCAGGGATTCAGGGCCAGGGTCGGTCTGTGTGAGCATGGATTCGCACAGAGGCAGAAGTTTTTCCGGCGATCCTTTGGTGAAGGAGAGGACTCCCTCTGGCGTGCGATGCAGGGTCGTCATGCATTGGCGGTCGGAGTCGAAGGGGAGTTCTTGTATGCGTGGGTTCGTGGCCTCCAATGTGTCTTTGTCGTACCCGGCCTGGCTGGCTGCCAGATATAAGGCTATTTCCGTGGGATCACCCAATGT
>DOFS01000113.1 GCA_003523945.1 Nitrospiraceae bacterium
GATAATCGGCATAGGTCAAAGAATCCTCCAAATCTCCAATGTGATGGGAGAGCAGGGCTTGTCCATCTTTGAGTAAGCAGAAGGTGTTTTTAAGTTCACCACCCATAGCAAGGATAGCAGGAGAATGTTCGAAGCCCGAAGGAAGCCAAATGGGAGAAGGTGCATACCCTCGACTCCGTCGCAGCACCCGTGGAACCTGATCCATGACTTTGACCACCGAATCGTCAACGCGTTGGGCAATCCCCCGACTATGCAGGACCACAAACTCGGCAATGTTTTTCAAATGTACGTTGGCCTGGTCATTGTCGATCCACTGGGGTTCGCCTGCATGATTCCCGCTGGTTAACACAATCGGGTGAGCCATGTGATGGAGGATCAAATGGTGCAGCGGTGAGTTTGGTAACATACACCCATATGTCGACATGCCGGGAGCCACTCCCGGTGCAAGGGTCATCTCCGGATGCCGCTTGAGGATGACAATGGGTGCAGCCGCGCTTTGCAAGAGTTCGGCTTCCCTCTCCCCTACCACACAATACCGTCGTATGGCCTCCAGGTCGCGTACCATCAAAGCCAGCGGTTTTCCCTCCCGTTGTTTCAAGGCACGAAGCCGGCTGACCGTCTCTTCTTGGGTGGCATCGCAGGCAAGTTGAAAACCGCCTAATCCTTTAATAGCCAGAATATGCCCTTTCCGGAGGAGACTGCAGACCAAATCGGCCTCATCCAGTTTCATGTCGGAATGCACCGCTAGAGGTTTTCCGTCCGTCCGTTCAAGCCACACCTTCGGACCGCATGCGTGGCAGGCGATCGGCTGGGCATGAAACCGCCGGTCTTGGGGATCGTGATATTCTTTCAGGCAGGCCTCGCACAAGGAAAATTCTTTCAGTGTGGTGGAAGAACGATCGTAGGGAATACCTTCCTGAATCGTCAGTCGGGGCCCGCAATGCGTGCAGTTTGTAAAGGGATAGCGGTAGCGCCTGGCAAAAGGATCAAATATTTCCTTCACGCACTCCGGGCATGGGGCGGCATCCGGCACAATGCCCGTCTGGACAGCACTTTTGTTGCTTCCGGCAATGACAAACGTGCCTTCAGGGATCTCACTCAAGGAAATGGCCATTGTGAAGATTTCCGTAATCTTTGCGAGTGGTGGAGGATTGTGCGTCAGATCATGAATGAAATGCCTGAGGTTATCTTTCTCGCCGGCCACCAGAATTTGAACACCGTTTCCATTGTTGGAAACATGACCTCGAAGATAAAAGCGTTGAGCCAGTTGCCAGACCCTCGGACGAAAACCGACACCCTGGACCAATCCAGACACTTGGATATTGAATGCCTGTTCGTTTGAGGTTCTCACCGTTACTGTTTCCATCATATAAGCAAGGCTCCGTCAATGTCCCACAGTTGAACACGGTTGTTGCCTGAGTCCGACACCACTACAAACTTGTCATACACCTGAACATGATAGGGCCACCACCGACAGCCTCCCCCTCACGGGAAAACTCCATTGATTTTCCCCATTAGCCAGATAAGTGGGTTGGCCTGCCAACCCCCGTAAGGAAGCCATACGTGTTGTCCAGTATAGCTTTGTCTTTTTTTAATAGCCAAAAACCATGAACAAAACCTTCGAAATACCGAATCCCCTCAAATGATTTCATCAGATGGAATCGAGGTTTCTACTCCGCAGAAGGAGAACGGGCATAAAGAAGAGGCTGTTTTGGGCAAAAAACAGTTTGTCCGGATCTTTAAAGCGGGAACCGGATTGGTTCCGCAGAAGTTGAAAGGGCTCTAGGTGGCCACGAACAGTGGCGGAAGCCGACGTTATCGGAAATCCACACCCAAACGCAGAAGAACAAATCACGGCATTTGTAGTTTTGAAATACGGTCAGCAGGAAATGTCGACCTCATCAAAAGTTTGCAGGATCATATCTTAGGGAAGTTAGGCAGAATCGCCAACTCCCGGAAAATTGAAATTGTCCCTTCACTGCCCAAAACCCGTTCCGGCAAAATCATGCGCCGCATCTTGAAAGCCAAAGAACTCGGCCAAGACCCCGTGGATAATTCTACTGAAGAAATGAATACTTAGCCAGGGAAGTTTGAAAAATCAGCATAAGAGGTGCTAAGAAAGTACACTGAACGGACAATTTAATTTCACTATTTTTCAAATGGATGGGAATTTGATTAATCAAGGGTCAGTGGATAGAAAATTACATCGGAGACACAAGTGGAACTATTATCCTTAATATTGATGAAAGGCCCACATGCTTCCAAGGGGTAGCGTATTTAATTGAACAGGATCAAAATTTCCCAACTACGGTAGCCTTATTCAAAACATCTGATAAAAGCCGCTCCCTTCGGTTCCGCACAAGCCTCCTGTTGCCAATAAACCCTCATTCTGCGTTGAGAAGAAACGATTAGAATTCTAATATTCGACCAAGAGCAGTGGAAAGAGGACGGAACTCAAAGCATGCTTTTATCGCATCCAACTCCCTATTTTTCAATTGGAGA
>DOFS01000026.1 GCA_003523945.1 Nitrospiraceae bacterium
TAATTTTCCACTGCTTCAACAAGGTACCAATTCCCTTTACGAGCCCACGAATCACTTCCTCCTTACGTGCGACCATGCGGGCAAGGTCATAGCTTACAGGCCCCTCAATGTTCAGGCCAAACGGCTGGGCATGCCGAACCCGTTCGCCAAGATCAATAAAGCCCAACAGGGTTTTACTGGGAATACAGCCCCAATTCAGGCACACCCCCCCAAGCACCTGCTCTTCCAGGATCGTCACCATGGCCCCTAATTGGGCGGCACGAATAGCCGCCACATACCCACCAGGACCTGATCCGATAATGACAATGTGGTGAGCGGTAGTCATGATTCCTGTGAAGCTAAAAATGCCGTGTATTGCTCTGGCGTCATCAACGCTTCCACTTCACCAGGATTGGATAACTCCAGCACCGCGATCCACCCCTTCCCATACGGATCCTGATTGAGCAGTTCAGGATGGTCCTGAAGCTCTGTATTGACTTGAAGAATTTTCCCCGTAATCGGCGTGTAAATCGTCGAAGTGGCCTTGGTCGATTCCACTTCTCCCAATTGATCTTCAGCCTGAAGCGAAGTTCCCACTTTGGGAACATCCACAAAGACCACATCCCCCAAGGCATCCTGAGCAAAATTACTGATGCCTAAGGTGGCTTTCTTGCCTTCAACGCGAATCCATTCGTGCTCTTTGTGAAAACGTAAATCCTGTGGCTCCATTCCTACCCCCTTTTGTTCAAAACGATGATGACATTTATATTTGTATGATGGCTCCCAAGCACCAGGTAGAGTGGGTGTACCCGCCTCACACGGACACCATTGGAGCACTCAAGAAAAGGCACGGAGATCGTGCACCACACCAATTCCTGATGGAAACTCACCAAGAAATGAGGTGCTGCTTCTCGCAGGTCCCGGCAAAATGCGCTTTCCCCTCTCTGCCGGCATACTTATCCACACCCGCCGTGGGTCATCCAATACGGGAAGCAAGCGGGTTAACACAGCTTTTGTCGAGATGCGCCGGAGCTTCTCAATCGCGGACAGTTGATCGGACGACGAGTGACGATCAATTTCCGGCCGCACAAAGAAAAACGAAAACGGCTGCCGGGTGGCTTCCATCGCATCCTGGGCATAGTCCACCAGGGCACGAACCGGATCGGTCAATCCATGCGGGTGGAGTTCCAGACCACATTGAACGGTCAGATGGCGCTTGCGAAGCCTGTCAATTAACTGCGCAACAACAGTCAATCGTTCGCGAGCCTTCCATCCGGCCCATCGCCAAAATATAGCATCTTCGTCAGGAGCGCCTGACACTTTGGTGGATCGACTCGACAATTTCGATGCCTGGAGGGGGTCGAACCCAGGCCGAAAGGCACGCAGGGGATCAAAGCGCACACCGAATGTCGTTTGAAAACGGGTCAGCCCCGACTGCGACACTCCATCGTAGACTCCCATGGGATAATCATCGAGAAACACCAAGCCGTCCACGCTCTCCTCGGAGAGTTGTGCAAGAAATTGCTCAAGAAACCGTTGATAGTCAGGATGAAAAAGATCAAAAAACCGTGAATCCTCAACCTGATACGTGGTCTCATTATATGTGCGATCGCGCCATTCCGGCAAAGGGGACTCATGCCAATTCCCGACACAACGAAGATTCACACCCACATACACCAACAGGTGTAACCGATGACTTCGTTCCACATATGAGCGCAAGAGGGATTGCAGATCAAGCAGATGATGTGGTGCATTGAAGATCCGACGTTGATCGGTCTGAAACCCGGCCCCCTCGCACCCCAAATCAATCAGTAATGTCGTAATTCCATCAGCCTTCATCTTTTTGATTCCCTCGTCAAATCCACCGCTGGCGGGTAATTGTTCAAGGGTTAACCGGATGGCCTGAGTGTCGAGTGGAGGCATCGCAAATTGTTCAAGTAACCGTTGAAGTTCCTTAAATTGCAATTGAGCATCCGTCTGATATTGATTACCGTTATGTGCAACGGCGAGTGTCCGGTATTGATCTCTGGCGGCTTCCCAGTCGCCAACCTGACGATAGGCTTGAGCCAGCAACCAACGGCTTTCGATTTCAATCGGTTCTTCGGGGAGAAGCGCCAGCAAGCGGGTTAATCCGCTGATGGTCTGCGGGTAGGCTTTTCCGGCAAAATGTTCTTTCGATTGTTGAAAGAGTTGGGCATGCATCCGCTGAATATCCGGAGGAACCCCTGGTGGTGATGGCACAAATGCCTCATCATGATCCGGCACGGACTCGGCGGCTGGAGGAGGAATGGCACCACTGATAGGAGGGCCCTGTGGAGGACGTGTCCGGCCACACCCGGCTAAGAGCCCCAGACACAGCAGCAGACTACAAATTTTTTGTAAGGTCGTCATACGCCAATACGCGTCAAGGGAAATGAGGCCTAAACCAAAACCTTATGTCATACGAGGAGAGACATGTCCGCCGATTTCGGCGGGCATCATGCCGGGGTCATTGCGCCACATATCACGCCCGTTATGGTCTTCCCATTAGCCCAGATTGGATTCCGCGAAAAAATATCGGATCTCAATTTGGGCATTCTCCACCGAATCGGACCCGTGTACCGCATTAGCTTCAATCGAAGCCCCGTGGGCGGCCCGAATGGTGCCCGGATCGGCTTTTTTAGGATCGGTCGCTCCCATCAGGTCACGATGTTTCTTGACCGCATCCTTCCCTTCCAACACCACGACCACAACCGGACCCGAACTCATATAAGTCGTCAAATCTTGAAAGAAGGGGCGTTCGCGATGCACAGCATAGAACCCTTCCGCCAACCCTTTGGATAACCGCATCATTTTCATGGCAATCGGAAACAACCCGGCCTCTTCATAGCGACGGACAATATCACCAATTGCATGTTTGGCCACCGCATCAGGCTTAATAATCGCTAACGTCCGCTCTGACATTCTTCTCGTCCTTTCCAAAAAATCCCATAATAAAACCCTGTGAATAAGAAAGGGGCATTTTACGGTGCCTTCTATTCAGTTGCAATCTCAAGACCAGACTTAAAAGGCTGCAATCACAATGACTTCGGCTGGCTGGAGCACCACTCGCTCAGGAATGGACTGGGAACCAGGATGCTGGTCGAGCGAGCTGACACGCCACAGTCGCGGAGAACGCGGCAGGGTGCCCAACTCACCGATTGACAGGTCAACCGGCTCAGAGACATGGGTATTGAGGCACACGAGGGCCCAGGAGTCCCTGGCCTCCACTGCCCGCCGCTCCAAAACGCACAGGTTGGGGTTGGACAGAGACCGTTGCACAAGATCCCCCTCCCCTTGCCAGAGCGGCACCTCCAACTTCCAGCGATTTACCGCACGGATAAAATTTTGTAAATCCCATGTTGGGGACTCCCAATCGTCAGGAGTTGTCGTCACCACATTCAGCGGCTGTTGAAACCCGAATTCATACCCGATCGGGATCATGAGGCCGGAGGAAAACAGCGCGGCAAAAGCATAGCGCTGCCGTTGAACAGACTCATTCTCTCTCGACTCAGCCGCCAGGCGCGGAGTGTCATGAGACTCAGGAAAGGCTATGGAAGGCATAGCCTGGAATTCCCGATGTTGGGTTAAACACCAGGCATCTTTGAAATTCCACCATTTGGAGCTGTTACAAAAAAGGTGAAATCCCGCGTCCCCAAGCGCGCGTGTCTGTTCCAGGGTACAGCCAAGATTTTCCGCCCAAAACACGGCCTCTGGATTCACGCGTTGCGCCCGGTGAATAAGAAAGCGCCACAATTCACCCGGCACTTTATAGGCCGCATCACACCGAAACCCCTGAAAACCCAACCCAAGATAGCGATCGACCAATTGGCCCCAAAACTCCCAGAGATGCTCCCGGGCCGGAGAATGACGATTATCAATTTCGGCTAAATCCCCCCATACCGTTTTCTTGCTGGGGTCATCCGGATCAACCGCATAGGGGTTCTCCACCTTTCCCTGCTCATCACGCATATACCAGTCAGGATGCTGTTCGACCAAGGAAGAATCGATGGCGGTGTGGTTCAGCACCAGATCCACCATGGGAGCCAGACCGCAGTCCGCGATACGCTGAAGCGTGGGGCGCAAGACATCAAGGCGCTGATCCTGTGTCCCTTCCGGCAGAAATGCCGGATTCAGAAGGTCATAGTCTTTGATCGCGTATAAACTTCCCGAGAACCCTGGGAGATGAATGGGATTCACAAAGAGCCAATTAAACCCCATCGCTGCGGCCCGTTCCGCATGAGAGACCCAGCGATCACAGGGGCCGGCCAGGCGAGGAAACAGATTGTAGATGAGAGGAACCTGGTGGGAAGGGTGCATAAACATCAACCTATTCTTTCTCTGGACAGGCTTGAGGGGGACGGCTATCCGGAATCAAGCCTTTGGAAAAGATGACTCTGCCGACCTGCTTCACATTGGCGCACAAGTCGCCCAATCCTGGAGTGACCAATCGAAACGGCCCGCCTCGTTCGGAAGGGAACGACGCGCCATCCTGTTCATACACGAGAATGCCAAAGTCTGCGGCCTGCTTGATCGTCAGACAGGCCGAGAATTTTCCATCCTGCGACTCGAAGGTCACATGGTCGGCCCCCACATTGAGCGTCACAACATCAAGTAGTGCTTGAAGTTTGACGCCACGCACATTCATGCCCGGCATCAAAGTGGGCAGCTCAAACACCTGATGCGCTGATGGAAGTTGCGTCAGCGTTTTTCGCGTAAAATAGAGCGACTGCATGATAGC
>DOFS01000478.1:0-9303 GCA_003523945.1 Nitrospiraceae bacterium
TTCCCACCTGGCCGGCGGTTTCAAATGCCCCCTGAATATCTCCGTTTTTCATTTGAGCAAGAGCAATCCACCCAAGAGCGTTGACCCAGTGACCACTTTCGCTCGGAATCCCTTCGGCAATAGAAAAAGCTCGCTCAAAATGACCCTGCTCGGCGGCCGCACCAACTGCCAAAACCAAGAGCCCCTCGCGATTGGCAAAATCGGGATGCGCATTCCCGATGGCAATAGCACCTTCAAAATCACCAGCCTGGGCTTTAGCAAGCCCAACCCAATGTAAGAGGGAATCCTGCACCCTAGGATTTTCCTCCAACTCAACTGTCTGTAGAGCTCCGGACCAATCACGTAGACGAGACTGGGCAATAACGAGATCCCGAATAGCGTTAAATCTTTCAGACCCTTTGCTTCTCGCCATAAGCCTACTCGCATCTCGTAAAAGTTCTCGAGCCTGGTCTTCCCTAGAAGCGAAACCGGATGGAGGAAACAAGAAGCAGAAAGCAAGTATTCCCAGGAATAAAATAAATCTTTGGAGTCTGAAAGTTTTCATTTTTCAAAATGGAAAAATTGGGACGGGTTTATTTTTCAAGAGGTTACTAAGGGACATTGCTGTCTTCCTCGTCGTCAGTAATAGAAAAATCCGTGGGGCGATAATACCGGCGGCTCTCCTGGCCTTGTGGTGTGGCCGAGCAGTGCAGGCGACTCCGGGAAAAAGGGGCGCACTGTTTGAGCGCAGCGAGGTTGCGCGCCGCCGGAGTCGGCGAACCGCGCAGGAGACCCGAAGGGCCACGCCACGGCCAACATGGTTTTGGGTCCTTTTGCCAAAACAAAAGGACCTCGGCTGCCGGGCCGAAACCCGGCACTTTAATTCTGAACTCCATCATTATCAGGGCGAATTAAGATCTTCTTCGTCGTCAGGAAGAGAGGAAGAACCCATGGGTCGATAATACTTCCGGCCTTCTAATTCTTTGGGAAGATGCGTTTGGGCTTTGGCGCCTTTTGGATCGTCATGGGCATAGCGATAGTCTTTCCCATAATCCAAATCCTTCATTAACGAAGTCACCGCATTCCGCAAATGCAGCGGTACGGGCAGATTACCTTTTTCCTTGGCATCCTTCCTTGCGGCTAGGATGGCAGCATATGACGCATTGCTTTTTGGAGCAGTCGCCAGATAGGTCACCCCATGGGCCATGTTGATTTGTGCTTCAGGCAACCCAATGACCTCCACTGCATGAAAGACAGCAGAAGCTACCAAGAGGGCTTGATGGTCAGCCATCCCTATATCTTCTGACGCAAAAATCATCATGCGCCTGGCGATGAATTTCGGATCTTCTCCGCCCTCCAGCATTCGTGCAAGCCAATACAACGCCCCATCCGGATCGGAATCGCGCATACTTTTTATAAAGGCCGAGATAAGATTGTAGTGCTCTTCTCCATCCCGGTCGTATCGTAAGGCCTTCTGCTTCAGAGCTTGCTCAACTTGGGATTGATCGATGGTGATTGATTGGCCGGGCTTCGCATATTGGGTAACGACGAATTCCAACCCCGTTAACATGGAACGAGCATCGCCGTTTCCATATCCGATCAACAGATGTCGAGCGTCGGGGGTAAGGGTGACGCGTGAAGAACCGAGCCCCCGTTTCGTATCTGAAAGGGCACGATCCAAGATTTGCCCCAACGACTCATTGCTTAAGGATTTGAGCACCACCACCATAGACCGCGATAATAACGGGGCAATCACCTCAAAAGAAGGATTCTGTGTGGTGGCTCCAATCATAGTAATATCGCCACGTTCCACATAGGGGAGAAAGGCATCTTGTTGTGCCTTATTAAATCGATGGATTTCATCCACGAAAAGGAGCGTGCGTTGCCTTGATACTTTTCGACGTTGTTGCGCAGACTTTAGCAATCCACGCAACTCTGGAATGCCACTCAGCACAGCCGAAAATGGCACGAAGATCGCCTGGGTTTTCCTGGCAATTAAACTCGCTAACGTGGTCTTTCCCGTCCCCGGTGGCCCCCACAGAATGAGTGAGGGCACGCGATCCTGTTCAATCGCCGCGCGCAACGGCTGATCCTCTGCCAGGACGTCTTCCTGTCCCACAAACTCATCAAAATTCTGAGGTCGCACCCTCTCCGCTAACGGAGCGTGACGTGTATCGGAAGTTTCCTGAACAGGGAAAAGATCTTCCTGCGACTCTGACTCAAATAATTCCATAAAAATTCACGAATTCCCCAGGCATTCTGGCACTCGCTTTCCCTTTTTCCTTCATGACCTCAGTATGCTATAACCACCGGCCATGCACCCGCAAATGAAACCACAACATAATTTTTCCGTCCAATTTCGCAAAAATAAAATGGGTCGATACCATGGACGAAAGAGGAGGGATCGGTGAAGGCCGTCATTAAGAAATACATGGTCGGGTATACCGACCAGGGTGAAGGCACCCCTCTGGTGTTCGCCCATGCGTTTCCCTTGTCCAAGGCCATGTGGCAACCTCAAGTCGACGCACTAACAGACACTTATCGGGTGATCACCATTGATCTTCCAGGACATGGAGAATCCGACATCGTCTTATGGAATGATACGTTGGACGGTTATGCCAAGAGTATTATCTGCCTACTTGATCATCTGGGGATTGCTCGAGCCGTGGTTGTCGGCTTGTCTATGGGCGGATATACCGTATTTTCGTTGTATAGACATTACCCTGAACGGATACTAGGGATGGTCTTAGCCGATACGAGAGCTCAAGCCGATAGTGAGGAAGGCAAAGCCGGACGTCAATCGATGGCCGAAATGGCTTTCAAAGATGGACCCTCTGCGATTGCCGATGTCATGCTCCCCAAGCTTCTGGCCCCTTCAACCATTCAGAATCATGGTGAAATTGTGGAACAGGTTCGACAGATGATACTTCAAACATCAACGGCGGCAATTGTCATCGATTTGGTGGCTATGGCCGCCAGACCTGATTCAACAGATCTTTTATCCACAATCACCTGCCCGACTTTGGTCATTGTGGGAGAAGATGATGTCGCCACCCCGGTCGGGGAGTCTCGTTACATTGCCGAGCGGATAGCCGGCTCAACCTTGGTCACCATCCCTGAAGCCGGCCACCTATCGAACTTCGAACAACCCACCGCGTTCAACGACGCACTTCGGAACTTCCTCACGACACAACGATTTTAAGTATTGCCGAAACGCCAAACAGATTAGAAAAAAATCCGATGCAGGAGTTGGGTGGTGTCTAGAGAAATAGAAAGATAACGGGCCTGACAGGAAGGGAAATTAGGGAAAATCGGAGAGGTCACATAAAAATGGCCTCTATAGAAAACTCACATGGAAGGCTCAAATACCATCTCATATTAAAATCGGCCTCTTACACTCTACACTCATTCAAGACGTTCAAAACACAGAACCAGAAAGAAAAAACAAGGATGAGACCGGCGCCTCCTGCGCGACATGCCCTTCCGTGGGGACACCTACAAAAACTCAATAATGTCGCATTTAACCTGATTCCATTAAAAGAATCAAATAACTAGAAAAGTCCAGCCACCAACTCTTTTTGAACGAGAAGAATGAAATGGGGGAACATCTAATCACCGTCGCATCCGCGCTGGCGGATGAGCTTAAGGAATTCATCACGGGTTTGTTGTTGTTTGCGAAACACACCAAGCATTTCGCTGGTGACCGCCACGGTATTTTGCTTTTCCACGCCACGCATACTCATGCAAAGATGTCGGGCTTCCATCACGACAGCCACCCCACGCGGCTTGAGCTTTTTATGAAGGGTGTGGGCAATCTGGACCGTTAACCGTTCCTGGACCTGCAACCGGCGACTGAAGGCATCCACAACCCTTGGGATTTTACTAAGCCCCACCACATGTTTATTGGGAATATATCCAATGTGACATTTCCCGAAAAACGGCAGAAGATGATGCTCACAAAGGCTAAAAAAATCAATATCCCGCACGATGACCATCTCATCATATTCAATAGGGAATAGTGCCCCATTCAGCAATTCATCGATATCCTGTTTATACCCTTTCGTGAGAAAGGCCAAGGATTTGGCCACCCGCTTAGGCGTATCAGTTAAACCATTCCGTTGGGGATTTTCACCCAAATTTTCCAGTAGTTGCTTCACAAGGATTTCCAGATTCGCAAGATTGGGCATTCGAACTGGATCGTTGTTGTCTCGGACAACGGCCCGTGGTTTACTAGATGAAGGCCGCTTCGGCTTGGTCGGCATTATTTCTCCTTCTTTCCGTTTCTGATGGAAGAATCGCTGGACACTCTAGGAGTGCCAATATATTCAAAGAAGTTATCCCTGGTTTCAATCACACCAATTTTCTCCAATTGCCCTGAAGGGATCTGATCAACCAGCAGATCCCAGACTAAACGCGCTAAGTTCTCACCAGTTGTTGTGACTTGTGCAAAGGCAGGATCAAAATTGAGATGTTGATGATCAAACCGATCGACAATTTTGTCTTTTACGAGTTGATCTAGGGCATCCACATCCGTGATCAATCCAGTATGCGAATCTAATTCTCCGGCCACCGTCACAAGAACCGTATAATTATGCCCATGCCCGTTCGGGTTATTACATTTTCCAAAGATCTGTTTATTAATATCTTCCGACAATTGATCGGTATGCAAGCGATGGGCAGCGCAAAACCTATAAGTCCGGGTGATAGATGACATGGTAGGCATGGCAATCAGTCTCAGCAATCTTTTTCTTTACGAAGAATGTTTTGAATAATAGGACAGTGGTGTGTGCTCGCACCCCCCTTACCTGTCCCTGAGGAAAGGCCGCATTTAGGCAGATTGTTCAACCTCGGTTTCACCCCATTTTTCTTCGGGGACTTGTACAATCACATCACCTAACACTCGAGCCTGACAGCCTAACCGATGGTAAGGCTCGGTCAACGCTTCACGATCGAGCAAATCCTGCTCATCAAAATCAATATCAGAAAGATTCTCTTCCCCTGCAATAACATCCACCCGGCAGGTCGTGCAGGAGGCGTTGCCCCCACAATCGTGATTCAAGGGGAATCCAAGTTTCTCCGCGACTTCTAAAAGGGAAAGACCTTCAGAAACTTCGCCAGACTTACCTTCTGGATGAAGAAATGTAACGCGGGGCATACAGTCTTCTCCTTATTCAGCGCCAACTGGAGCAGGCTTGAATGGACATCGCCCCAGGCGAATATGTTCTTCAAACTCTTGACGGAAAAGGCGTAAACTATTTTGTACCAATACCGCAGCTCCCGTGACCAGAGTACAAAACCCGGTGCCTTTGACAAATCCACAAATTTGCAACAGTTTGGCCAGATCCTTCTCCTCCCCTGGTCCATCTTCAATTTTTCTCATCAAGATAGCCAATTCTTGGGTGCCGATTCGGCAGGGCGGACATTGCCCGCAACTTTCTCGTTCAAAAAATCCTGAAAACTTCAGGGTTTGCTCCACCATACACGTGACATCATCGACAACAATGACGCCGGCAGATCCCAATCCAGTGCCAGCTTTCTTGAGCGAATCAAAATCCATGGGTAAATCCAATTGATCCGCTCCCACCATGGAAAATGACGGCCCACCAGGGAACACGGCTTTGACACCATGTCCGTTCGGCACGCCTTGCCCACAGACCTCAATCAAATGTCGGATGGACGTCCCCAAAGGCAGTTCATAGACACCGGGTCGGTTCACGGCTCCACTGAGCGAAAATAACATCGTCCCTGGAGTGGTACTGGTTCCCACCTGGCGAAACCATTCTGGACCATTCCGTAAAAGTTGGGGGATATTCGACAGCGTTTCGACATTATTGACTAAGGTAGGCTTGCCATGCAGTCCAAATTCCGTGGGATAAAAGGGTGGCTTTTGCTTAGGCTGCGCTGGACGCCCCTGCATCGATTCCAACATCGCGGTCTCTTCACCGGCCACATAACTGCCATATCCATCAAAAATTTCAATATCCAGATTGAGGCCAGTCCCGAGAAAGTTCTTTCCCATGAATCCTTGGACTGTGGCTTGTTCTTTAGCCCGCTCAAAGATGGCTCGTTCTTCCGGGAATTCATGATTTAAATAGATATAGGCTGCCTTCGCTCCAATGGTGTAGGCCGCAATCAGGCATCCCTCCAGAATTTGGTGAGGATGGTGACGAAGCAAATACCGATCTTTGAACGTGCCGGGTTCATGTTCCCCCGCATTGCAAACGAAATATCGCTCTTTGACGCGATGGTTAACCACCTTATCCCATTTCAGTCCGGTAGGAAATCCGGCGCCTCCCCGTCCCCGAAGGTGCGCCTCTTTCAATTGGGCGATTATGGTCTGCGGATCATTCTTGGTGACACACTGAACCCAAGCCTCATACCCACCTAGTTGGCGATACGGTTCAATTTCCCATGGTTCACCCTCTACTTTCCGCAATACCCGAGGTGCGAATGCGTTATCCACCGAAGCCCCCTTGATCAATTGTTTTGACCCACATGCGTTTATCCATCTATCTTATACGATGTTTTTCCGGAAATTTTTCCATAAATCCCTCCATCAGAAAACCAAATTTCCTTCTATATTTCTAAGGGAAATCAGGCGTCAAGGCGGGCCAGGATCACAGGCACGACTCACTATACGAATGGGTCCCTAAAGTCGTCAAGGTAACCACGCAAACAGAAAACATGTCTATTTAGTGAAGGAAAAAGATGGGCAAGTTCGACATGTCATCGCACCACCTCAGGAGGTCTTCTTCATCTTCATCATCTGATCAACATGGCTGCACAATTCCCTGACGGCTTCGGCTGAAGCCTCCAGAGCCGCACGTTCATCCGGAGTGAGCGCATATTCAATAATCTCTTCCGCCCCCCCTGCCCCTAATTTCACCGGCACACCCAGAAAGAGATCATAAAAACCATATTCCCCGGCGCACAAAGCCGCACAGGGAAGGATTTTCTTCTGATCTTTAGAGATAGCCTCTACCATTTCCACGACCGAGGCAGCTGGGGCATAAAAGGCACTCCCTGTCTTGAGCAAATTGACGATTTCGATTCCTCCCTCGCGAGTCCGCTTAATCAAGGCCTCTAATGCCTCTGGGGACAACCATTCGCTCACTGGTCGCCCTGCCACCGTGGTATATCGATTCAAGGGCACCATCGAATCACCATGCCCCCCCAAGACCATCGCGTGGATATTTTCAACCGAGACCTGCAAGGCTTCCGCAATAAAAGACCGGAATCGTGCAGAGTCCAACACACCTGCCATCCCAAGCACCCGATTCCTGGGAAATCCACTCACCCGATGCGCAACGTGAGTCATCACGTCGAGAGGGTTGGAGACAATAATGAGAATAGCATCGGGGGAATGTTTGGCCGTCTCACGGACTACAGCTGACACAATGTTGGTATTGGTTTCCAATAATTCATCCCTGCTCATCCCCGGTCGGCGAGGCACTCCTGACGTGATCACCACAACGTCGGAATCTTTGGTCGCCTCATAGTGATTCGCTCCCGTCACAGCGGAATCGTAGGCACAAATTGGGCCGGCTTCGACCAAATCCAAGGCTTTGCCTTGCGGTAGACCTTCGACGATATCGACCAGCACAATGTCATACCAGTTTTTTTCTGCCAACCGTTGTGCGATGGACCCTCCAACATTGCCCGCTCCCACCACAGTCACTTTAATACGGCTCATGAAACCACCCATCCCTTTGAAAGAGTCTCAAGCCATGCCGGTTTAATCGTCGTCATGGCTCGTCCACCCTGCGACTTTAAAGTTGATCGTACACACAAAATTATCCCCATCATAAAAATTTACCTTGATTTTTTTCTTTCCGTATTCCCGACTCAAAAACTCTTCCGGATGATCAATAAACTCCTGGTAGGTTCCCGCCTCATAACCTCCTAATTCCTTGAACGCGACAATCATACCGACCTTGACCTCCTGTAGCATTTTGGTCGAACAGCGAGGAAAGATTTCCCAAAACTTTTCACGAATATCATCCTTGGTCGGCTCGAAACGCTCTCCATCCTCCTGCCGATCTTTCCGGTCAAATTTGGCCTGTCGTCGGACATAGGGGTATTGATGCCCGGTAAACAACTTATACAGCCACGGAGGTACATCAGGATGTGAAGGTAAACTCGTCATATATCTCCCTTATCATGTCATTTAGCCGTGAGCCGTTGATAAATTTTCGGCAGCTTCATCGGAAGTGATTCGACTTCGTCAACGACCACATATCCAATTTCCCCATACATGCGTTTCACATAATCCGTCGGAGCTTGATCAATGGTGATGCAGAAGGGATGAATGCCTTGAAGCCGGGCTTCACGAAGCGCCATTTTGGTATCCTCTAAAGAATATTCATCCGCATAGTCGTCATCTAAGGGTTTCCCATCACTGATCAGAATAAGAAGCCGGACTTTCGCCGCTTGCTTTTTCAATTGCTGCGTCACATGTCGTATCGCTGCGCCATCACGGTTTTGCTGTTTGGGTGTCACTCCGCTGATCTTCAAACCGACTCGCCCCCCCGGCCGTTGATCAAAATCCTTTAAGATGTGAATGTCTACCGATTGCCGGGTTTGCCCGGAAAAGCCGTACATCGCGTATTGGTCACCAATTGCAGACAACGCTTCTGAGAGCAGGAGCAAGCCTTCTTTTTCGATGTCAATGACGGGACGCGCTCGGGCTCCAATCTGCCGTCCGGTCGATCCGCTCATATCTACCAAAAACGCCACTGCAACCTGTCGATCACGTTTTTGCCTGGTGGCATACACCTGATCGGACGGATCATTGCCTTGCCGCCGATCGACCATCCAATTCACCAAAGCATCTAAATCAATGTCTTCACCATGAGATTGGCGTCCCATCCGACGAAAGGCTTCCGGGCGAATCGCTTCAAAATACCGACGAATAAGTCGCACAATCGGGCCATACGTTCGAAACGTCTCATCCACAAAGTCCGGTGACCCCTCACGGCCAGACTGTTCGATCACACGGCACCATTGAGGTCGATAGTCGCGCACTATCCCATCCCACTCTTCATAGAGATATTCTCCCTCACGGAGACGAGTCCCTTGTTGTCCATCGCTCGGACGAAGCGTGGGTTGAAACCATTGCTGCATAGGCGATTCACCAAAGTTTGGTTTCCTAGGATCTTGCGAAGGATCGGGTTGGAGCGGAGGCCGCCGCTCAAAAAGACTGGGGGAATCCCCCCCAGCTTTTTCCCCTATCTGGGTACCTTGATCCTGTTGCCCTCGTTTCTCCCCTGTCGACGCCTGTGCTTCCTTTTCACCTCCTTTGACGTGGTCTGGATTGAGAATGCC
>DOFS01000478.1:9483-13752 GCA_003523945.1 Nitrospiraceae bacterium
CCTGAATCAGAGACACCGGAAGTATCAGAAAAAGGTTCAGGCTGTTGATTGTGCTTTCCCAGAGTTCCAATCCGACGCTCCAATTCCTGATAGAGCCGGTTGGCAAGTTCCACCGATTCATCAACGGTCGCAGATGGATGTAAAATTGTGCGGGCAATCTCCCAGATTTCATCAATCTCCTCCTGAAGGCCCGGACGAGTGAAATCCTCTTTGGTGAATCCTGCAAACAGCAACAACAATGCGTCCAAAACAATCTCACGAGCCGTCATCCCATGGGAAAGCGTGCGAAGCTCCATAGCTTCCTTTGTCAAAGACGTCAAATCCTCTTGTAGTCCCGGGTATTCCTGACGGAGCAAGAAGTCAATGCGTGCATCTTCTACAATTTCCCACAAATCCCGGATTATTTCGGGTTGTGGGTAGTGTTGAAAGAGGTGTCCCAACGTGTGAACGACTTTATTTGGGCGGAGAATTTCTTTGTCGTATCGGGCCTGCACTTCGTTAGCCACACGTTGCAGCGTTGAGGTCGAAAGCGCGTAGGTTCCAAATTCCACATGCCCAACCTCATGAGCGACCATGATCGTATACCATCGTCGGTTTCCTTCCCGGGTCTCCGATCGTCTCATGACCAATGGAAGATATACTGTTTTTCCATCCGCGCTCACTTGTGCCTTCCCAGAGACAGGACCTGCGGACATTTGACTGGCACTCATCACCGAACCTCCTCCCTCCGGCAGTCCCTCTATGGCCACATCCTCTCCACACAACGCCCTTGCAAACATCTTTAACGATCGGGCGACTTGACGAAGCGACACTCCGCTCATCGCCTGTTCTACTGCTGAACAGGCTTGTCGCGTTTCCAGACCAAAAAAGGCGCGTCCAGCTTCAACGCTATATTCCAAAGCATCCATCCCCTGGCCAAACCACGTCTCAAACACGGCGGAATCGTCTTCTTTGCCAGCTAAGACGACCACCTCGGAAACATGGGTGAAATACGCCAGAGTAGCCTCGGGATCTCTATCCGCTACAAGAAGACCGAATTTCAAAATTCGAATCTTCCACTCACTCGTCGAGACCCTTGCCAAAACTTCTGGAGCCTTGGCCAAAAAAGCTACAGCCTGTTCAGGAGAATGATCCGCGAGATTCGAACCTAGATCAATGACCAGTTGTTTGACATTCTCGTCATTGATCTCAAGAAATAAACTTGGGCTGGTTCGGAAAAACTCCAAGGTTCCAATGTAATCAGGCTTTCCAAGACTGTTTTGAACCATGAGCTTCATGCCAAACCCAATCCAGGACTTTGCCGATTCCAACGGAACAGCTTTCGCAATGGAGGGACACTCACGGAAAAATTCATTTCCTAACACATAATTCCATTCGGCCAACTCCATTCCAAGTCTAGCCCATTCCTGAATCTCAGAAACGGCAATCTCCCCACACAGCTGGGGAAGCACCTTGAACCATTCGTACGCACATTGTGGAGCGGCCTCCTGTGAGCCATCGGCCAATTCCAACACCTGGCCCAATAATTCGTCTCGATTGGACTCCTTTTCCAGAAAGCCCAGAATCATGGGGCTTTCTTTGAAATATCGAAGACCAAGAGCGCCCGAGGCTTGCGCAAACGTAATCCCTAAGTCCAGCCACGGGATGGCGCTGTCTAAGCATCCCCTTCGATTTACTTCACCGAGGGCCCAAACGGCTTCCCCTTGAATTTTTGATGAAATCTCTTTTAATTCATTAAGTAATTCCAGAACAGGCGCTCGAAGATGAGGCTCCCGGAGTTGTTCATCGAGATCCTGGGCCGTGGCCGCATCGAGTCGGTCCACTAACAGCACCTGAAATTCATCTTTTGGGGTAAAGGAAGACATGCTATTAATATTCGAGGATTTGGTAATGTTACAAGGGGGACGCTTGCGCTGTAGGGTCCAATCCAGCTTTGGAGACACAACTACGGCTTGGCATTATAAAAGTGACCTCAAGGGTTGTAAACTCATCCATTTTTCCATGAAATTTTCCTCCTTTTACCCGTATCATCCACACTTCTTTCTAATTCTCCCGGGAGGCTACTTGCCTCGTGGATGTTCCGGATTTTTCAATGAAGGGCTTTTCGAAAGGACTGCTCCGATTTCGGCAAGAGTCTTTCCTGTAATGAAGACTCGCTTCTGCCTTGAACTGAAACCTGATATCAGCTGCACACATTGCTGAGGAACCCCAACATGTCGGGCCAAATATCGACATAATTCTGCATTGGCCTGACCATCTACCGGAGGAGACGCGATGCGAATTTTTAAGGCTTCCCCATGGAGCCCCACCATTTCCGTTTTTGACGCTCGTGGCTGAATAAAAATACGAATTTCTATTCCTTCCAATCGTTCTATAACACACCTGGCGAGTTCCATATAAAACAACCTATGCGTCGATACGGATTATTTTGCCGAGAAAAGATCCGTAACGATAAAGCTAAACGAAAAAAAATTCCACACAACCGCCAATAATACGTTTATTTTCAATACCTTATAGCCTACATCAAGATCTTGACATGAGCCCAAATGGTGGGTAAAATATTTTTATATTGATAACGGTAATCATTTTCGAAAGGGCAATCATTCAATAACGGGTTCTATTATGTTCATCTGCATTTGCAAAGGTATTAAAGAGTCCGATGTCCGTGAATTAGGACAAGCTGGTATCACCTGCCCCCAAAAGCTTGCGGATGCCCTCGAACTCAATGACAAGCAACATTGCTGTGGCCGTTGTATCAAAAACATTTCCAAATTCGTCGCTATCACTGTAGAGGAAACATCCTGCCGAAAATCCGCCATAATGAGCTAGGTTTTCCTCCTTACCAATTCGACTACCGAGTCACAGCAATTTCGCCTCAGGTATCTCAACGGATCGCTCCTCTCCCCATCACAAACATTTTCTTGAGGTCGTGAGAAGACTCAATCTTCCCATGGTCATCGTCATCCAGGTAAGACCTGCCGCATCCCAGGACGGAAGACACGTCCATTTTTGTTGCCGTTAATCAAAGAAGAGAAAAAAAATACACCAGGCAGAATAAGGCAGGCATCAAATTCTCAAAATCGCATATCGAGAGTACCGACGCCCTGCCATCTTAACCAAACGCTTATCCCGACCAAGATCAGCATCACACTCATGACCGCGTAATCTGGGACCATTAATTTTCCTGTAGAGTGAAAATGCCTTGTAGCTAAAGGATGAAAGCCCTTGGACTCCAGCGCCATCGCCAGAAGATTCGTCTGACGAAGGGCATGTCCAATCAAGGGGACTACCAAGGGCACATACTTACGAATACGTTGTAGAATTCCCCCGGTTGATACATCTAGTCCGCGTGAGCGCTGAGCTTGAACCACGCCCACCCCTGCCCCCAACAACATTCCCACCCATCGAAACGCGAGCGAGAAGACGAAACCTCCTCGGGAAGGAAGTCCTAATTGCTGGGAGGCCTGCGCGAGTTCTTCAACTGTCGTCGTCGAGAGTAGCCAGATTCCTCCCCAGAGCATTATCAACAGGCGCAGACCCATGCCCAGGCCAACCCTGACGCCTTCCCAGGTGACTCCAAGGCCATGCAAGAGGGGAACAGGTGTGACACCTTCGACAAAGAAAGGCCAGAGTACCACGCTATAGACAAACAGAAGAACCGTTAACATCCACATTTTCCTAACATTGGCCCCGGCACAAGACAGAGCTAATCCACACATCACACATCCGAATACTCCCAACAAGTAGATGGGATCCGAAAAACACAGGGCTACCCCAAACACCCCGAGCGCCGTCAGAAGTTTGGTGCGCCCATCTAACTGGTGTATCCACGTCTTCCTGGGAAGATACAAGGAAACATTCATGGGTATAACCGATCCAGAAGATGCTCAACCACACCGTACACCTTCCCCATGATAGGACCAATATTGGGAACACATCTCATGAAAAACCTCGTGTGCAACAGGCCTTCACTTCTTCGACTGTTAACAGGGTCTGTCCCCACCGTTGGCTAAAGCGAGAAATGGGGGGAATCTCTAATGAGGTAGCTCGAATCACATCCGGATCAGCAAAAATTTCACGCGGCGTCCCATCCGCAATCATTTGCCCCTTGTGCATCAACAGACAGCGCCGGGCATAGGCGGCAACAAGCCTCATCGAGTGTGTAATCATCACAATCGTATGTCCCTGTTGGTTGAGATGGCGAATCATCGCCATCATTCGGTCTGTTTCATCAGGATCAAGCCCTGTCGTCGGCTCATCAACAATCAA
>DOFS01000478.1:13872-19539 GCA_003523945.1 Nitrospiraceae bacterium
ACAGCCGGTCTGGTCGCCAAAACCGACGCGACCGCAATCCGCTGTCGCTCTCCTTTTCGCAGAGAAAATGGGTCCAAGTCCCGACTTCCCTCAAAAGGCAACCCCACAGCAGCCAACGATTCTTGCACCCGGTCGGCAATCTCATCTTTGGAGCAACCCATGTTCTTCGCGCTAAATGCAACTTCTTCCCAGACGGTATCGGCAAAAATTTGATGGTCAGGATTCTGAAAGACTAATCCGACCCGCTTGGCCAGCTCATTCATCGATGTGGTGCGGGTATCCATCCCGTCCACAACAATCGTGCCGTGTGTCGGTGTCAAGAGGCCATTGAGCAATCGTGCCAACGTACTTTTTCCAGATCCATTTTGACCCAACAAGGCCAGAAAGTCTCCAGATTGAATGGAAAAGGATACGTCATCCAGCACACTGTGCTCATCATACTGAAAAGACACTCCTTCTACCTGGATCAGGGGCAAACCCATTTTTGGTTCTCTCACCGGTGTATTCTCCAATCTAAACGTGTCATGATGGGCCGCCTCCGGTGGCGACAGACGAAGATTCAATGCCTCAGCTTGGATCCAGGCTTCTTCGACGGAAATAGGCAAGGGTTGCACACCCCATTCTTCAAAACATTCCGTCAGGGCGAGTGGTCGAAGGCCACAATCCCGCATCAACTGAGGATCTCGCAACAAGGCTTCCGGCTTCCCCTCCCAAACGATTTCCCCCTCATCAAGAACCAGGACCCGATCAGCTTGGGCAAGATAGCCATCATCATGCTCCGTCATGAGAACCGTGATCCCCTCCTTTTGAAGAATCCGTAATACCTCACGTAATTGTGCTCGGCCTGCCGGATCAAGATCCGAGCCAGGTTCATCCAAGACCAACAGCGCGGGTTCTTGCACGAGCACAGAAGCTATCACCAGTCGTTGTCGCTGCCCCCCAGACATTGACATGGGATCACGGTGGACACAATCGGCCAACCCGATTTGGCTGAGGGCATGAACGACCCTCCGTCTTACCTCATCTGAAGAAAGGGGAGGGTCACGATATTCCAATGGATGGAGCAGTTCTCCCCCCACCGTCGTCGCCACGAGTTGGGTATCGAAATCTTGAAACACGAGGCCGACTCGCCCAGCCTGTTTCCACACGGGTTCATCCAGGATGTTCTGTTTCCCAACTCGCAACCTTCCGGAAAAAGTTCCAGGGACCATGCGAGGAATCAGGCCGTTACAGGCATAGCATATCGTGGATTTCCCACTTCCACTCCTTCCCAGCAGAATGACGAGTTCACCAGGAGCCAGGGCAAATGAAACATTCCGGAGGACTGGCGTTGAACCCGACGCATATTGAAAGGAAAGCCCATGACAATCCACAATGGCGTGGCTGGATTGGTCGTCAATCGTCCCCTCGCTTCCCATCCCCTCATATGAAGCCGGAAGTCTTGGAGCGTCAACGTGACAAGCACCTGATTCTCGAATATCCTCATACCGTAATTGCCATCGCTGAACTCGGGGATAGAGAAAACCCAATAACGGAGGACCAAGAAAGAGGCTCATCACCACATTATTAAAAAAAATCGCCGGAGCAAGAATGACAAATGGTAACAACCCCAACCACTCCACTCCCCAGGCAATCACTCCCGCACAAGCGGCTGAAGCGATCACACACACCACGCCATATTCAATCATCTGGTGCCAAGATTTATGCAAGGGCGCCTCTCCAGATGAGAACCAACCCATATGCCCCCACAAAACATACGGGAGATACCCAAAAATAAAATTCCCTAATAACCCAAAGAAACTTGCCGGCCCCAACGTGCCAAAACAATCTCCGATGACATTGCCAATACCTGCACCCCATGCCGCAGCGGGACCAAATAACAGCGATGCGACAATGGGAATGGCATTAGCCGGCCGTAATTCCACAAAACCAGGAACAATCGGAATACCGGCTTTAAAGGGAATAAGAATTGCGGCATAAATCGCGGCAATTTGAGCTGTGAGAACAATCTGTCTGGTATCCCGCCAAACAGCGATCAGGTCGGCCCACCAGCGGCGTGAATCACGAGCAGATTGAGTAAGAGGCATACCTTAATAGAAGGTTAATAAGACGGGAGGTATTCAGAGGGTTGGTGAATAATTGAACGATTTACACGTTGCTCCAAAAAGTGGCCCACCAAAACCCATTTAATAAGAACAAGGGACTGTTTAAATCTGGCCTGCCAGTCATAACCTGAGGAGGTCAAAGGATTGGCCGCAGTCCCATGGACAGGATAAGCCTATAAAGGACTATGTGAGCCAGTCCAGCGCGACATTCCGACGCGATGGTGTCCCGGCGAAAATAGGGATGGCCGTTAGCAGCATTTTTCAACACTCCCGTTCTCGAACACCATGCGTTGATCAGTTTCCGCATGGAGCGGGCCCTCCCCTAATGCCTTTAACAACAGGTCCCTCAAGGGAACCTGATGGTTTATTCGATGTGTGGCCTGCGTCAACATGCCATAGCCATCGCCACCGTCAGCCACAAACGCATCCGTTGCCACGGTATAGGTTTTCGAAACATCCAACGGCGCATCTCCAACCATAATGCTCCTCACACGAGATCCGACCGGAGCCCCTCCATGGTACGTGATCTTGAGCCCGGATATCTGGAAAAACCGACCAGAGTGATTCGGCCATTGGCTCACACTATGCTCCAAAACCTGACGAAGCATCCTTCCCGTGACATGCAAGGTCACAAGAGCGGAATCAAAGGGCAACACCGAAAGTACATCACCAAACGTCACAGGACCGGGTTCCAGACTTCCGCGAATCTGTCCAGCGTTAATCAACGCGATATCCGCGCCTAGCGTTCTTCGCATGCGATCCGCCAACAAATTGCCCAAATTGGCCTCCTGGGTTCGGACAACCGGCCGATCCCCTTGAAGACGAACCGACGCCTGACCCAATACCTGAGTGGCCTGACGGGCAAACCGGCGTCGATACTCATGAAGAAGTTGTTGGACATTTGGGTCTACCGGAATGGATGCCGTAACCGGAATGTTGCGGGAACTCGCATGAAGCACCGAGCCGTCTTCTACCGTCAGGTTTAATCGCCCGACTGTTCGTCCTTGACGGTGCGTCTTCACATAGACGGCCCGAGGACGAGTCACGGTTTCTACCGGCTGCGTCAATCCAGGAGCATAGAGGCCGTCAAACCCTTCGGTATGTCCACCGATGAGCACATCCACTCCCTCGACGATTTCCAGTATTTTCAAATCTTCTTCACTATCTTGGTGCGTGATTACTATGACCAGGTCAACATGGTCTTCTGTTCGTAACCGTAGGGCTTCCGTTTGAATAGAGGTAATCGGATCCACCAGGAATAACTCCTTTGCAACATCCCGGTTGAAGGTATTAGGAAAATTACTTTTCCCCACAACACCTAATATCCCAACGCTCACATTCCCCAGTCGGGTGATAACCGAGCGCCGGCAAGGCAGGGCGGACCGCTTGGACTGCAGGTTCGTGCATAAAATTGGGAAATCAGCCATCTCCGCCAATGTGCGCAGATGGTCCATTCCATAATCAAAATCATGATTTCCAGCCACCATGGCATCGTAGCGGATCAGATTCATGGCGCGAACATCAGGTTCGCCACGAAACCAGGAAGAAAAAGCCGTTCCAATGAGGATATCCCCTGAATCCACCATCAATACCGGCAGGCCTTCTCTCCGAACCTCTTCCACAATTGTGGCCCGCCTGGACAACCCTCCGATTCTTGGCTCTCCGACTTGATCCAGCGGAAGCGCAACTCCATGATGTTCACTCGAATGCAGAATTACTAACGTGTCGATCGCAAAGGCTGGATTTCCCCAGATGATCAGGATAAGCAAAAGGTATCCCCAATACCCGCATCTTTGTACGGTCTTTCGCCTAGAAAATTTCAATTTGGTATGCCACACAATGAAAAATCAGTGTCGCGATTTAAGACTGCACACAGCGAAAACCGATATGTGCATGAGAGTAATCCTTTCGAAACCAATTTCGAAAGGAACGACGCAAGAGTCGGCCAGCGGTATGAGGACCCCCACCTTTCACCACATAATGATCCTGGTCAAAAAACCTGGCCGAATAGCCAGGATAGGTTGGTATGGGGGAGAAGCCGACAAAGGGATGAAAAAGCGTTGATGTCCATTCCCAACCATTCCCCATCAGTTGAGCCACACCAAACCCACTATTGCCACTCGAATGGGCCGTAACTGGAACGGGATCCCAAGCTTGAAAATTAAAATTCCCATGTTGAACCATTGGCGCCTCATCACCCCAGGGGAAGGATCGTTCAATGCCGTATGGAGAACCAAAGGCGGCACGATGGAATTGGGCTTCGGTAGGGAGGGCCATTCCCGCCCAATTAGCGTAAGCTTGTGCCTGTCGATGCGTCACATATACCGGCCACGATTGCGGTAAGGGGACCTCTTGAAACATCGTGCGCACATACCAGGCATCACCTCGTTTGACCCAAAACGCCGACGGCTCCCCACCGTCTTGGACAAATCGCAAATATTGTTGATTCGTCACTTTATACCGGCTGATTAAAAAATTAGGGACCGGGACTTTATGTTGTGCGAATTCATTATCCCAACCAAACCCATCATCAGGCTTCATCCCCAAGGTAGCCATACCCTCAGGAATTTCGACCATGTCATCCTTACCCATTTCCTCTGTTAAGGAAAGAGAACATCCTAGTGATGGATCCGCTGGTGAGGGCTTGTGCTTCAAATCCAAGTGGTGAAGCAAATAGGCATTTGTTTCTGCATGCATCAAACGATGCTCAATTGCTACATGAATGATACATTCTGGAACAAATGCCAACATGCGATCCACTTCTTCCCGGGCTCGTGTCTTATACCGTTGCACTTCATTTACCCTTGGCCAATCGGAGGGTTGATCTGCGGGAATATTTCCAACGGAAGGATCAATGCCCGCCTCAAATAGTTGATCAAACGATTCATGAAAGGACGGCTTGCCTGCTGTCCACCGACAAATTTGGTTCCAGTCAAACGCCTCAAGATGGCCCAGATAAAAAATTAGCCGGTGTCGCTCAGGAATTGGACGCTCATACATGGCTTCAGTACTCATGAGGGAAAAGAGTCGATCGGTCCGTGACCGGGCTTCATCTAATTCACGTTGCAGTGTGGCCAATGGCATCTTACCTCTCCTTTTCCAACCAGACATGGAATAAAGAATGAAGGATAAAAACGTTATTCTTTATGATTCCTATCTTATCAATCAAGAGTCAAACTATACCGGACGGGCCTCATGCTCGAAAAGTTCAACGGGCCATAGGGATTAATGGAATCGGAGGCCGGGAGACATCTCTGATGTTCCATAGAAACCTTATTGGGATTTCCACCAAAAGACATTTCTATCATTATCAACACAGCACTCTTTAGGGGAAGAAGATGCTTTCTGAACCTGGATACTTCAGTGATTGTGGCTACAATTACCAAACAACGCGACTATTTTTTATCTTCCCGACATTCCATAACTTCTACTTATCTCCATTGTGACACCCAAAATCATCCAAATCGTACCTTCAATGGTCTGTGTAAGTTTGAATAAACATTTCAGGAGTTTGACAAAAAAAAGCAGGGGACGACATCCGTCGTCCCCTGCTTTTCGGTCG
>DOFS01000233.1 GCA_003523945.1 Nitrospiraceae bacterium
GCGGATTGGGTTGCCCGAATGGAAGATTTCTCTCGGTCATGTTGGTTTTTTTAAGGCTTTGCTGGCCCAATCAGGTTTGTCTCCTGGTGGGCGAAAGCAGGCAGAAATTGCTGCGTCCCATAAAGATCTTCCTCGACTGGAACAGATTTTAGCGGCTGAACGATTATCTCGGTCTAAGGTGCGAGATATTTTGCAGGTGCCCGAACGGTACGGCCGTGAAGAAGTACTGGAGTGGGGAATGCGGGTCGCTGGGAAGGATTCGCATTTGCTCAAGCCCCTACAACGCCTAGCGCAAGTGTATCGCCAATTGAAAACGAGCGGAGTGCAAGATCACATTCTTTTGGATCTTGGCGAATTTCGTGGTTTTGACTATTATGATGGCGTCGTATTTGATGTCTTTACCTCCACGTTTGGTAGTGAAATCGGTGGGGGGGGACGGTACAATCATTTGGTTGGTCGGTTTGGGCGAGACCTTCCCGCCATTGGTTTGGGTTTGGATTTGGACCGCGTGTTCTCCGCCTTGGAACGAGGAGGACAGGTTGGCGACAACGGATTGAAACCTGTAAGAATATATACTTCCCCTCATCAAACGGAGTCATCCTTTGCCCTTGCCCAACGGTTACGCGGGGCCGGGGTTTGTGTCATTGAAGAAATGATAGAGGGTTCTCCAAAATCTGCTTTGAATTGGGTAACCACTGTCGTACGTCGTCGAGGTGTCGCCTGCGCCATATTTTACGATGGAAAGGGCCGCCCCCCGGAATCGGTGCTCTTGTTAGAATTTACCTCTTTTTCTCAAAAACCTCGTCAAACTCGGGTGTCGGTACAAGAACTCTCCAATCGATTGGAAGCTTTAAGTCATGGCCCTGTCTGAAGCATCAGAAGTCCGAGTTCCTCCTCAAAACCTCGAAGCGGAACAATCCGTCCTGGGAGCGATTCTTTTAGATAATGCTGCGCTGAACCGGGCGATGGAAATCTTGTCGGAGGACGATTTTTATCGAACAGGAAACCGTATCGTATATCGTGGCATGGTGGCACTGTCAGAACGAAATCAGCCTGTTGATCAAATTACCCTGACAGATTATTTGCGAGGAACTGGCGAACTCGATCAAATCGGAGGCGCTTCGTATATTGCGGAAATTGTGCAGGTGGTTCCCAGTGCCGCCAATATTCGGTATCACAGTAATATTGTTCGAGATAAATCCTTGCTTCGTGGCCTTGTTCGAACCGCTACCGAGGTGGTCATGCGAGGCTATGAGGGGACGACGGGGACAAATGAACTTCTTGAATTCGCCGAACGGGAAATTTTTCGATTGGCTCAGGGGCATTTGGGAGGAACCTTTGCGCCCGTTAGTAGTATCATTAAAGATAGCGTTGAGATCGTTGACCGCTTGTACAGCCGAAAAGAGCGGATCACCGGAGTTCCCACTGGGTTTTCGGACCTGGATAATATGCTCGCCGGCCTTCAACCTTCTGATTTAATTATTGTTGCGGGAAGGCCGAGTATGGGGAAGACCAGCTTGGCCTTAGGCATGGTTGAATATGCCTCACTTCGTTCCAATGCTGTGGTCGGAATTTTTAGTTTAGAAATGTCTCGGGCACAGCTGGTTTTGCGTATGCTGAGTTCTCAGGCTCTATTAGACTCTCATGCTCTCCGGACTGGGCAGTTAACTAAACATGATTGGGTGGCCTTAACTGAGGCAGCGAGCCGGCTGGAGCAGGCCAGGATTTTTATTGATGATTCTGGGAATTTGACCCTTCAGCAAATGCGAGGAAAGGCTCGACGGTTAAAAGCCGAACATGGGTTGGATCTTCTGGTGGTTGATTATTTGCAATTGATGGAAGGGCGTGGAGATTCAGAATCCCGCCAGCAGGAAATTTCCGATATTTCCCGGGCACTAAAAGGATTGGCGAAAGAATTGAATATTCCTGTGATTGCCCTTTCTCAGCTGAGCCGGGCAGTGGAAAATCGAAAACCTCCCATACCTGTGCTCGCTGATTTGCGCGAGTCAGGTGCGATTGAGCAAGATGCGGATGTTGTGATGTTTATCTATCGCGAGGAGGTCTATGAGCCTGATACTGAGGAAAAAGGGATTGCACAAATCCTTGTGAGAAAACATCGGAATGGGCCCATTGGAGAAGTGGATCTGCAATTTCATGACCGGTATGCCAAATTTAACAACTTAACGCGAGAGAGACAGGCTGGTATAGTATAATGAACTGTTGAGGGACGGTTTATGAAATCTATAAGTGTGCAAGCGATGAAAATTCGGTCAGGACATAAATTTCCCAATTGGTTGGGAGGTCTCAGATCGCTTTTGTGGGGAATTCCGCTGCTGGTGGTATCCTGCGGGACGGCTCCCACTCCCACTCTGAATGGACAAGAAGCGTCTAATGTGTCGCGAGAAGCTTCCAATCCTCAGGCCTATTATCACTTCCTTCGTGGTTCCCTCGCCGAGTTAAATAATGATGCCACAACGGCTGTAGAGGAATATCAGGCGGGGTTGGCATTTGATACGAATTCAATATTCTTGAAATTTCGCTTAGCCAAACTGCATTTCTCTATGTCGCATATGACGTCAGCACTGGATTTAGCGAGGCAAATCCCTGTGGCGGAGATTTCCCAGGCAGCGATGTTTTTTGATTTGGCGAAGATCTTTGCGGGTGGAGGAGACACGGGCCGGGCCTTGGAAATTTTAACTGAAGGAGAACGACATTTTCCCAAGGATGAACGGATATATATTTCTCATGGCACCCTTCTGCTGAATATCAATGAATTTCAGATGGCCGAAACGGTTTTTCATGATTTATTAGCTCACGTGCCCAGCTCCGCTGAAGCGCATTATTATCTGGGGGTCATTGCCCTCGAAGCTAAAACGAAGCAGGAAGCAAGGGAACATTTCCAGGATGCCATTGCCCTTCAAGCATCTTTTGAAAGAGCCTACCTGAAGCTAGTGGCCCTCTCAGAGGAAGCAGAGGAGCCAGAGAAGGCTATAGAGATTTTGGAGCACTTTCTGATTGAGGTTAATCCGCATCATCGG
>DOFS01000482.1 GCA_003523945.1 Nitrospiraceae bacterium
CGGATGTCGTCCTCGTAGCAGGAATTGCCGCCGTCAATCAGGATGTCGCCGGGCTCCAGCAGCGGCAGCATGTCGGCGATGAGCGTGTCCACCGCGGCGGCGGGGACCATCAACCAAACCGCGCGCGGCTTCTGGAGTTTCGTCACAAGATCGGCGAGGGAGGAGGCACCCACAGCCTTCTCCTTGACCAAGTCCGTGACCTCCTGCGGCGACCGGTTGAAGACCACGCACTCATGGCCGCCCTTGATCAGCCGTCGCACCATGTTGGCGCCCATCCGGCCCAGTCCAACCATCCCGAGTTGCCTTGTTGTGTTCTGTTTCATAACAGCCTTTCCGATGTGTTGAGGTGAGTCTATTGCGTGGTCCATGGCCGTTCTCCGCTTCTCGTCTGACCATCAAGGCCGTGTATTCCCAGTGAGCTCTTCTCTCTCAATAATCTTACGCTTCGTTTTTAATGATGTTTATACATCCCGGCCTGTTTGATATCCGGCCATGAAGTGGTCTGATGGCATAAAAAACACTGCTCCACTCGTGCCCGTGGCTGCCCAGCCACTCTTTGCGAAATCATGGTAAAATGCATCATATAATGGCTGGGCGGCGCCTGGTGGCAGTGGGCGCAATCCATTGAGTTTCCGGATGGGTGCTGGAATTCGGGAAGGGTCCAGGCCTGTGTGGCATGGCATGCCGCACAATCCTGGCCCAAGAGTTCGAAATGCCGATCATCGTTTTTGTGACAGGTGGCACAGTTTAAAATCGCTTCTTCAGGAGCTAGACGAGGGTTGTTCAGCGGGGAAGCCACTAGAACTTCCGAATGCTCAAGCCAATTCGTCAGGTTCCAGCGCACCATCTCTGCTTCCCCGAGGGAGCCTCCATCCCTTGAGAGGGTGAATAAGCCGATCTTGGCCAGAGCCCGGTGATCCATATTCGTTGGCTTTCGAACATGCCCTTGATGTTCGAGATGGCAAGATCCACACTCCCTGACGTCGGCATGGAAAGCCGTCGGCTGACGCTGCAGGAGCGATTCTTCATTAGCATGGCAAAGAATGCACTTGGTCGCATCCACTCCCATGACAGGGGTATGGCAGGATGCACAATTCTGTTCCAGAGAAGCATGGACAACGGAGAGTTCCCCTGGATTGACCAATCGCTGCCAGGTGTTGGTAGCCATCGGCGCTCCCACGCTGGTATAGACAAGACCTAATCCCCCTAATAACGCGAGCAGCGTGAACCCGACACTTCGCAGCTCACCCGTAGACCACCATCCTGTTTTCATGAAAACCACCGCAACCCAAAGTGAATGGCTGCCCAAACGTGGAGGGCGAGAAGCGCATACAGCACCATGGATAAGGTGATGTGTATTCTCAGCCACCAGGTAAACACATGTTTGATGGTGTCGTGCGTCCTGATAGCGTATTCCAAATCCGCGATCGCATCAGAAAGCCGAATGGCACGGAGGCCGATGGACATCGTTTCCGACTCCTGTTCCTGTACGCTGAAGAAGGCTCCTGCCAACAACCTGGAGAAAAAGCCGTCAAAGGGTTTGAGTTGAGCCGTCTTATCCGCGCAGCAGGTTCGCAGCCGTTGCAGGGTTTCCTGGTATGAGGAGTTCAACCCATCGAGCATGGTTCGTTTTTCTTTAAGCTCTTGAGAGATCCGACCCAGGAGATAGCGGCCAGTGAATCCGCTCAATACGACAATGATCGTCATGCTGGTCAAGGCAATGCCCAATGGACTTTCAAACTTATGGCCCGTATGGAACAGCACGAAAATGGGTCCCACGACACCGGCATAGATGTGCCATGCCAGCAGCGTACGCATCGAAACAAAACGCGTCACAGCCTGCTTGAGAGTTTTCACTCGTTTGATGATGAGATACGCCAGTGGAACAAGCATCAGCGTCGCCCCACTCACGCCAAACACCCCACCCCACAAACTCCCTGCAAAACGTGGCGACTGGTGGAAAAGAAACCCGAGCCAGAAGAGGGCCAGAAAGAGTACCAGACCAGTAATCGTGACGGCCTCACGCTCCTTCATCAGTCTTCCTATTCTTTTGGGGCTGCGCAGCTCTAAGCATCGACCTCCACGTTGCCGGTAGACTTGGCCTGACAAGCGAGAATCATCCCGTTGGCTTTGTCGTCTGGATCCAGACCGTCTTCGACCTCCATCGTCACTGACCCCGACAAGAGTTTAACCCGGCACACGCCGCACGAGCCGGTTCGGCAGGAATAGTCGATGTTGACGTCGACCCGCTCGGACGCCTCCAGCACCGTCTCGTCCGGCATGAATTCGGTTGATGTATCCGATTTCTGAAACGTGACTGTCCCGGCCTTCTCGACCGGCGTCGTTTTTTGGATTTTCTCGCGTTCTGCAGCCCTGACCTGCGGTTTCTGCTGCGAGCCAAAGTTTTCGGTGTGAATCTTCTCTCCAGGTACGCCCAACTCGGCCAACATCTGCTTCACCGCATCCATCATGGGCGGTGCCCCACACAGATGAATCCACTTCGAGGCGATGCCGGGCACCCATTCCGCGAGTCGATCTTTGGATAGCCGCCCGCGATGGTAGCCGTCGACGTCTTTTTCAATACGACTCATGGCGATAAAGACGTGTAAGTTGGGATGACGCGCTTGAAGCCGTTTCAATTCGGACTGGAAGATGAGGTGTTCGGGATCGCGGCACGCCGCGATGAAGTAGATGTCACCATTCCACCCCATGTCGGTCAATGCGCTGGTGATACTCATCATCGGGGTAATGCCCACGCCGCCGGAGATGAGCACAATGCTGTCCGCCTCCTTTCCGGTAAACACAAACTTCCCGCTCGGGGCTTGAACCTCGAGCGTGTCGTTTACCTTAACGGCGTCGTGCAGATAGCGCGATCCGGCACCTTGCTCTTCACGTTTCACCGTGATCTCGCAGTAATATCCTTGAGTCGGGGAAGAGGACATGGTATAGCTTCGACGAATCGGTTTGTCGCCGGTCGGCATGGTTAACGTGAGAAATTGACCAGGCAGATAACTGAAGGGAATGCCCCCGCCATGACAGGCCACGAGACGGAAGGTTTTGACGTCCACAGTTTCCTGGTAGATTTGGGCGACCCGAAGTCTACAGAGTTTCTTCTTGGCGAGGGGCAGGAGCCCCTTCGAGATATCGGGTTGATCTGTTGATTGGTCCTCTTCGGTTGCGCACATGTCCGTCGAGTCTTCGCAGCACTCGGCAGAAGCCGTTGCCGGACGGACGGATGTGGCTTGGGAGTTTGATGGTGGATCTCCTCCGTCCGATGATTTCAC
>DOFS01000454.1 GCA_003523945.1 Nitrospiraceae bacterium
GGCATAAGCTGAAAAAGATAAGGCATGTGAACGACGGATATCCCGTGTTTTTTTACCAAGCATCAAGAACGCGTGATGATATACTAAAATCTTGACATAAATGTAAACATACTGGCAAAATGCGTGTTTGTTAAGGAGCTAAAAAACATGTATGCAATTATCGAAACAGGTGGAAAACAATACCGGGCGGAAGCTAACGGTATTCTTCAAGTCGAATCACTTGAGGGCGATGTCGGAGCCATCATTCAATTTGATGCCGTTCGATTTGTTCAAACGGACCAAGCGCCTATCCTCGGCACTCCCATGATCCCCAACGCGGTGGTCAAAGGAGAAATTCTACGCCACGCCCGAACTCGGTCCATTACCATTTTCAAAAAGAAACGACGAAAAAACTATCGACGGACCAAGGGCCATCGTCAGGGATTCACGCAGGTTCGAATCACTGAAATTTTGGCTTCTGCTTAACAATTGGTCTTGAGGATTCTTGGAGGTTTGACCCATGGCACATAAAAAAGGTGGCGGATCATCACGAAACGGTCGGGATAGCAATCCGCAATATTTAGGCGTCAAAGCCTATGCCGGTGAAAAGGTGAGCGGAGGAAGCATTCTCGTTCGTCAGCGCGGAACGAAATTCTTTCCCGGAACCAATGTCGGACTGGGAAAGGACTATACACTCTTTGCCAAAACAGACGGGGTCGTCAAGTTTGAAGGAGGAATCGCACGCCGCAAGGTGAGCGTCTATCCTGCCGTCTAGCGTTCCTTCCCATTTCCTGCTTTTTCAAATCATCTCCTTCTTCTTTCCCCCTGGTAAGTCCGTTAGGATTTAAGGATCAGTATGTTTATTGATCAAGCACGAATATTTATCAAAGCTGGTGACGGTGGCACCGGACACTGCAGCTTTCGACGAGAAAAATTTGCCGAATTTGGTGGTCCCAACGGTGGCGACGGCGGTGATGGAGGAGACGTGGTCTTTGTGGCCTCCAATAGAGTCTCAACCTTGCTCGACCTGCGATACCAAAAACATTATGAGGCCACTTCCGGCGTAAGAGGCCTCAAAACCAACTGCCATGGAGCCAATGGCTCCGATATCGTGATTCCCCTTCCTGTCGGAACTCTCGTGAAAACTGAGGACGGTGACATCATCGCCGACCTTATTGCGGAAGGACAAACCGCCATTGTGGCCAAAGGAGGCAAAGGCGGAAAGGGCAACGCACGTTTTGCCACGTCAACCAATCGGGCACCACGTCAATTCGAGCCAGGGACTCCCGGCGAAGAGCGATGGGTGAATCTGGAATTAAAACTGTTAGCCGATGTCGGCTTAGTGGGCTTTCCTAACGCCGGCAAATCCACTTTGATTTCAGCCATTTCTTCTGCACATCCAGAAATTGCGAGTTATCCCTTCACAACGCTGCGGCCTCATTTGGGAGTGGTGGAATGGATGGAACATTCGTCATTTGTCGTAGCCGATATTCCGGGATTAATCGAAGGCGCTCATGAGGGGAAAGGGTTAGGAATTAAATTCCTGCGACATATCCAGCGAACCGCTTTTTTGTTATATCTGGTCGATATCACCGAATGGATTTCAGAAAATCCCATCGAAATCGTTGAAACCTTACGAAGCGAACTCCAAGCCTTTGACCCCGAACTTCTTGAGCGGCCGTTTGCCATCGTGGCCACCAAAATTGATTCGCAGGGAAACGGTCAGCACCTGGAAACTCTACAGGAGTATTGCGCCGCACACCACTATCCATTCTTTCCCATTTCGGCCGTTACCAGGGAAGGTCTCCCCCCGCTCGTGACCTATTTAGGGAAAGCCGTTCTGGAAGCGAAGAGCTCATGCGCGAGCAAGTGTTAGCGGCTTGCAAGCGGATCGTCGTCAAAGTGGGAAGCAGCCTGGTGGCTTCTTCGCAAGGCGGTCTACGTCTCGACCGCATTGACCGTTTAGCGCAGGAATTGGGCACCCTGCAGGCTCAGGGCCGCCAAGTTGTCGTGGTTTCCTCTGGAGCCATCGTTGCCGGCATTTCACACCTCGCCATTTCGTCCTATCCCACTGAATTACCTCTACAACAGGCCGCCGCTGCGGTCGGACAAAGCCGGCTCATGCGGGCCTATGAAATGGCGTTTGAGGAAACTAAAAACAAGATTGCCCAGGTCCTCCTGACACACCAGGATTTATCAGACCGTCGACGATTTCTGAATGCCCGTCATACCTTAATTACCCTTATTCAGCTAGGGGTCATTCCGATTATCAATGAAAATGACACCGTGGCTATCGACGAAATCAGATTTGGTGATAACGATACCCTCGCTGGAGAAGTGGCCCACTTAGTTGACGCGGATCTGCTGGTGATTTTATCAGATGTAGATGGGCTCTATAGCCAGGATCCTCATCTCAACCCTTTCGCTCAATTAATCCCTCTGGTTGCCACCGTTACCAAGGAGATTGAGGACCTCGCCGGAACTTCACGAACACAAGCCAGCCGTGGAGGGATGGTCACCAAGATCAGAGCCGCCAAACAGGCAGGACGCTTTGGAGTTCCGACCCTCTTATTAAACGGAGAAACTCCCCATGCGTTGGAAGATGTCCTTAACGGAAAGCCCGGTGGAACGTTTTTTGTATCAAACCACTCTCCCCTGACCAGTCGAAAACAATGGATTGCTTATACACTCCGACCGAAGGGAGAAGTACGGTTAGACGAAGGAGCCGTAGCTGCACTCACCCTTCGAGGAAAAAGCCTATTACCATCAGGCATTCTGGACATCACAGGCATCTTTCTCACAGGTGACCCCATTTCCTGCGCCACCCGTGAGGGAATCCCATTCGCACAAGGTCTCACAAATTATTCGGCCGAAACCCTCCACCGCATCAAGGGGAAAAAAACATCAGACATCAGACAACTCCTTGGCTCATTAGAGTATGAGGAAGTTATTCACCGTGACAATCTGGTCCTGACTGAGCATCAGGTTTCATAAACAGCCCAATCTCTTCACAAAATTCAGCCTGCGTTCATTTTAACCCAAACCCACAATTCTCCCTTGGCATGGGTATTGATGGGTTTTTTCTTTTAAAATTAACACATGAGAAAATTCTAGACTGATGATTATTGGCCTCCTAGGCGGCTCATTCAATCCCATTCATAATGGGCATTTGCATATTGCCCAGTATGTTTACAGCACAATCCAGCTCAATCGGATAACTTTCATTCCGACGGGAGATCCTCCCCACAAACCAACTGCGTCTCTTGCACCTGCCCACCACCGGTTAGAAATGGTAAAGCAAGCGATTGCCCCGTTTCCCAATTTCACGGTATCCGATCATGAAATCCGATCACCGGCGGTGTCCTATAGTGTCGACACCGTTTCACATTTCAAAAAAGAATGCCCCGAAGGAACGGAATTGGGGTTTATTGTGGGGCTGGATGCTTTTCTGGATTTCTGCAGCTGGAGGAAGGTGGATCATTTGCTCACCCTGTGTCATTTTATCGTGTGCTCAAGACCGGGGGTTGCCTTCACACAACTTCAAGCCCTGCCGTTCCTACCTGCGACAAAGCCTCAAGCATTTCAAAGCCTTGACCAACAGGACACGAACCGTCTGGATATGCTTCTTCCCTCCGGCAAGACCATTTTTCTCCTATCCGTACCACCGTGTGAGATCTCGGCCTCGACGATTCGAGAGCACCTGGCCCTCGGCTCGCGTGTAAGCCAATGGTTGCCGCCCACCGTGGAGTCCTATATAATTCGGCATCGATTGTACCAATGGCCCGTTTAACCCACCCGAAACCAACTCCTTCCCTTGAACAAGCGGTCTTCATCGCTCAGGCGGCTCAAGAAAAGCAGGCCGAAGAGGTGCTGGTTCTTGATGTGGGAGCGATGACGTCATTAGCCGACTATTTCGTCTTTGCATCGGGGGATTCAGAACGCCAGGTGAGGGCTATTTCCTCATTTATTGAGAAAGTCATGTCCACACGCTATGAAACGACCCCGGAAATTGAGGGAAAGGAAACGGCCAATTGGATATTACTCGACTATGGGGACATCATCGTCCATATATTCAAAGCAGACATCCGGAAGTATTATGCGCTAGAAGGCATGTGGGCGGACGCTCCACAGATTTCTGTTCCTGAAAGCCGTAAACCATTTCCGCAGCTTGCACGAGCGCCAAAAGCACCCGCAAAAGTCGCCAGGCTTTCCTAAGTTAAATAGAATTTTTGCCACTTAATCCACAGGATCGTGATCGAAAATATCAGGAAAAAATAATGGAGAATATCCCATGACCGCATTTCAAGATTTGGCAGACCGTGTGCTGGAGGGAACAATCCCAAGCCGGGAGGAAGGCTTGGCCATTCTGGACACCCCTCAGGACAAACTGCTCGATCTGGTCAATGCGGCCTATCGGATTCGGTCACGATATTTTGGCAACACCATCCGCCTGCAAATGTTGCTCAATGCCAAAAGCGGAGCCTGTCAGGAAGATTGTCACTATTGTTCCCAATCAACCATTTCCACCGCCCCCATCGAGCGGTACGCACTCGTCTCTCCGGAAAAAATGCTGGAAGGCGCTCGACGGGCCGCACAGGCCAAAGCCCAGCGGTATTGCATTGTGATCAGCGGCCGCTCCCCGTTGCAATCGGAAATCACACACATCAGCAGCGCCGTCAAACAAATTAAAGAGGAACTGCCGATTCAAATCTGCTGTTCACTAGGTCTGTTGAATGGCGAACAAGCCAGCCAGTTAAAGGCGGCTGGAGTCGATCGCATCAACCATAATCTCAATACCAGTGAAGCGTATCACCCTGCTATTTGCACGACACATACCTACCAGGATCGTCTCGACACCCTGAAACATGCCCGCGCCGCCGGATTGGAACTCTGTAGCGGCGGTATCGTCGGCATGGGCGAACGGGACGAAGATCTGGTGGATCTGGCCCTGGCGTTACAGGACATCCAACCCGATTCCATTCCCTTAAACATGTTGTACCCGGTCGAAGGCACACCATTTGACGAAATGAAAAACCTCACACCGGTCCGTTGCTTAAAAATCCTCTGCCTCTTCCGATTCTTCCACCCCAAGACGGAAATCCGGGCAGCCGGAGGACGCGAAAAAAATCTCCGCTCGCTCCAACCCTTGGCGCTCTACGTGGCCGACTCCCTCTTCGTGGACGGCTATTTAACCACACCGGGCCTTGCCCACCAGGAAGTCTGGAAGATGATCGAAGACCTGGGCTTTACCGTGGAAGTGAAGTACGAGGGGATTGAAGCCGAAAAAGTCGAAACCTGCTCATCCTGATTGCTCTACCTGCGGTGTCCTAATATTCCTTTATCCATAGACACCTCCGAGTCATTCATATCTCAAATCTTCAGCGATGACCTGACGACCGGCCCATCTGGCTGGCCCCCACGCCCCCAGCATTGCGGCCAACAGCGCCACCAGGACAGCCATTCCCAACGTTTCCCATGGCAGGGTGAACTGAACGGTCCAGCCAAATGATTGCTTATTAATGACGTTGATCAACAACACCGACAGCGCTAATCCCACCAAAATGCCTAAGCCGGCACCCAATCCGGCCACATAATAGGATTCCCAGAAGATCAGGCCTTGAATCTGCGGACGACTCACCCCTAACGCGCGTAGCGTGGCCAGTTCCCGACGGCGTTCGGTGATGGCCGTCATGAGGGTATTGATAATCCCCAGCACCGCCACGCTTAGGGCAATCAATTCCAACACATAG
>DOFS01000153.1:0-6956 GCA_003523945.1 Nitrospiraceae bacterium
CTCCTTCTGGAAAATCTACCCGCGATAGAGGAACTAATGGGCGTCGACTCCCATGGGGATGTTGATCCGAACATGCCGATGTCCGAGGTCGCTACCAAAAACAGGCTGATGACCACCTTTACCAATATGATGAATACCCGACACAATTATTTGCAAGTGGGAATCGTCGGCGTTGCCGATGGGGGAAAAGAAATTTTGCGCATTGAGCGAAATGGTAACCGGATCGAGCGTGTGCCGGAGAACAAATTGGAGCGCAAGGGGACCGAACCGGACTTCCAGGATGCGCTAAAATTCAGTCCTCACAGTATTTTTCTGTCCACACCGAATCTTCAGAGAGAACATGGGAAGGTGACCAAGCCTCATATACTGGTGTTGCAAGCTGCGGTGCCCCTCTACACGCGGGATAAAGAAGTGTTCGGCACCCTCTTCATCCGTCTGAATTTCGACAGTATGATCCGGAATATCGGCCGGGAGCTGGCAAAAAACTATATTCTTTACATCGTCAATGCCGATGGGGATTATCTCCTGCATCCGGATAAGTCCAAACTTTATGCCACCGACCTGGGACACGACAACCGGATACAAAATGATGAACCGCGCCTTCTGGCTTTTATGGGAGATATAAGGCAGAACAACATCACCTTGCTGCCGGAAGACCTGGAACAAGGAAATATTTTTGTATTTCAGAAAGTTCAATTCGATTCCCCCAATCGAACGGATCACCTGGGCATTGCCGTACAGGCGCCTTACCGGGACATTATTAGTAAGACTGCTGAAGTGAAGCAACGCGGCTTAACCTTTAGTCTGATTATCGCCGTCTTTGCGGTCACCGCAGCCCTTATGCTGCTACGTTTAGCAATCCGTCCGCTGAACCGGATCGCGGATGCGGTTGTGGGCTATCGCAAGGGTGAAAAAAACATCGAACTACCGACAAATTCCCCCGATGAAATCGGCGTTCTGGCCCGCGAATTCCAGGCCTTGATGAAACAGAAGGATGAGGAGGACTGGGGCAAAGAAAATCTCGTCAGAATCTCTCAAAATATTCTGGGTTTCAAAAATCTGGAGGATTTCGCCAACACGCTGATGGAATCTCTGACAATGGCCGTCAATGCGCAGGTCGGCGTGTTATACATCAGCAGCACATTCAGGCAGCATCAGGGGCAGCTCGAAACGGAAACTCTCTCGCTGTTAGGCGGCAGCGGCTATAAGCAACATGACACTCTTCCCCCGAGTTTCCGTTGGGGAGAAGCTCTTGTCGGGCAATGCGCAAAAGACCGCAAGACAAAGATCGTTTCAGACATCCCGGAGGATTATGTGCGTATCACCTCCGCGCTGGGAGAATCCAAGCCCAAGCATCTCTTGTTGTTGCCGGTTCTATTTGAGAACACACTGGTCGGGGTGATCGAGTTGGCTTCCACAACCGGGTTTTCCGATGTACATCTCTCCTTCCTGAAGCAACTTGTCTTTAACGCGGGTGTGATCCTTCACAGTATCAGCGCCAGCATGCGCACCGAGGAATTGCTGGTGGAGGCGCGCATGACAGCCGAGGAACTCCTACGCAGCGAGGAGGAACTGAAAACACAGCAAGAGGAACTACAAGCTTCAAACGAAGAGCTGGAAGAAAAAACCAAGGCACTGGAAGAACAGAATGCCCAGATCCGCCAGCAGACCGAAAAACTCAATGCCAGTAATCGGCTTATCGAAGAAAAGATGAAAGAACTCGAGCTTGCCGGCCAATACAAATCCGAGTTCCTCGCCAACATGTCGCACGAATTGCGCACCCCTCTCAATAGCCTGTTGATCCTGGCCAGAAGCCTGAGCGGAAACGAAGAAGGCAATCTCACTCCCGAACAAGTGGAGGAAACCAATGTGATCTATAACGGGGGTTTGGACCTTTTGAGCCTGATCAATGATATTCTGGATTTATCCAAGGTCGAGGCCGGAAAACTGAAATTCGTCGCCGAAGATGTCCAGCTGACCGATATCGTGAAAAGACTGAACCGGCAATTTGATCCCATTGTGAAAGAAACGGGTCTTTCCTTCACAATCAAGGTGGAGGAAAATCTTCCGGCGATGATCTGCACCGATTCCCAAAGGACCGAACAAATTTTAAAAAATCTCCTTTCAAACGCGTTCAAGTTCACCAGAGCAGGCTCGGTGTCTCTGGAAATTTTCCGCCCCGACAACACTTTCACCCTGCAGCGTCCCCATCTCGCAAACAACAGCACCATTGCGTTTGCTGTGACGGATACCGGAATCGGTATCGAAGAAGCAAAGCTCAATAGCATCTTCGAAGCGTTCCAACAGGAAGACGGATCCATCGACCGCAATTACGGAGGCACCGGCCTGGGGCTCACCATCGCGCGAAAATTTGCTCATATGCTGGGAGGTGAAGTCCATGTCATCAGCAAAAAAGGCGAAGGCAGCACGTTCACGCTTCTGCTCCCTGACACATGGACGGCGCCAGAGACCGACCTCCCAGATCAGGGAAACGAAGTTGCTCCCGCACCCGGCTCCGCACAAAATCATAAACCGGAACGCACAGAGTTAAAAACAATGCCCAAGGTCGCTGTCCGGGAATTTATTGCCGACGACCGCAATACTATCGGTGAGAACGACAAAACGTTGTTGATCATCGAGGACGACAAAGATTTTGCAAGGACGCTGATGAAAACAGCCCACAGGCGTGGGTACAAATGCCTCGTGGCAGGTGACGGCAAAACAGGCATTTTACTGGCGGCGGAACAACCGGTCAGCGCGATCACTCTAGATCTCAGGTTGCCTGATATCGACGGAACGACCGTGCTGGATCACCTCAAGCACGATTTACGGACACGCCATATTCCCGTTCATATCATTACCGGGAACACTCTGGAGGATACCATCGAGCCATTGCGCAAAGGCGCAATCGGTTCTCTGATCAAACCGGTGGAGACGGAGGACATTGAGACTGCCTTCAAGAGAATTGAACGATTCCTCCAGTCCGGGATCAAGAAAATTCTGGTCATCGAAGATGATAAGAAAAGCCAAACGGCCATCCAGAGCCTGCTGAAAAAGGCAGATGTGGAAATCACCTGTACCGGAACAGGGCATACGGGTTTGCAACGGGTCGCGGAGCAACGGTTCGACTGTATCATCCTCGATCTTCAGCTCCCGGACATGACGGGATTTGAATGGCTTGACCAGGTTGATGAGCTGACTGGCCACGCCGAATTACCGCCCTGCATTATCTATACAGCCAAGGATCTCACGGAAGAGGAAAATCGAAAACTCAACGGGTATACCAATAGCATTGTCATTAAGGGCGTACATTCTTCCGAGCGACTTCTGGATGAAGTGACGCTGTTCCTGCACAGCATTGAGTCAACCCTTTCAAAAGAACAGCAGGCGATCATCCAGATGCAGCACCATCCCGACAAGATTCTGCAAAACAGGACGGTTCTATTTGTCGATGACGATCTGCGGAACACCTTCGCGTTATCCAAGCTTCTGAAAAGACACGGCATGAATGTCGTGATTGCGGATAACGGTCAGATGGCGCTTGAAAAACTCAGTCAGGAAAAGGGTATAGAACTGGTGATCATGGATATTATGATGCCGGTCATGGACGGATACCAGGCTATGCGGGCCATAAGGGCCGAAAAATCATTGCAGGGTTTGCCCATTATCGCGCTCACGGCACGCGCCATGCCCGAGGAACAGGAACGATGCATAGAGGCGGGAGCGAACGATTACCTGGTGAAGCCTGTGGATATCGAGCGCCTCCTCACCCTGATGCGTCTTTTGCTGTTCAAGCAGGTGCCGGTCCCATGAGGTATGGTAAGGACCTGGAGAAAATGGAAATCGACATTCTGCTTGAAGGCATCCGCCGCCGCTACGGGTACGATTTCACGCATTATTCCTATGCGTCCCTTAAGCGCCGTCTGAGTCAGGCGCGCGACCAGGCGCAGCTGACACGGTATACCGAAATGCTCGATCACCTGTATCATGATGAACGTTTTTTTGACCATTTTCTTAAGCATATGTCCATCCCGGTCACAGAAATGTTCCGGGATCCCCCTTTTTATCAGGCCATACGGGAACAGATCATTCCTCTTCTGAAAACCTTTCCTTTCGTCAAGATATGGCACACGGGCTGCGCCACCGGTGAGGAAGTCTATTCCATGGTCATTTTGCTACACGAAGAGAATTTCCTGGACCGCGTGCGCATCTACGCCACCGATTTCAACAAGCACGGATTAGATGCCGCTGAAAAGGCGGTTTATCCCGCCAAAAACATCGAAACCTATGCGGCCAACTACCGGGCAGCAGGGGGGAGGCGGGATTTTTCCGATTATTATTCCTCCGGGTACGATCTCATGAAGATCAAGGATTTTCTGAAGAAAAACATTACGTTTTCCTACCACAACCTCGTGACCGACGGAGTGTTCGGCGAAATGAATCTGATCTTCTGTCGCAACGTGCTGATTTATTTCGACAGGACACTGCAGGACCGCGTGCTGCGTCTGTTCACGGACAGCCTCCGCCACGGAGGGTTTTTATGCCTGGGCAACAGGGAAACTCTGAATTTCACATCCGTGAAATCCCTGTTCGAGCCCGTGGAATCCCGGCAGAAAATCTATAAAAAGCAGGGAGAGTTGGCCCATGTATGAAGCCGTGGTGATCGGCACCTCCGCCGGCGGAATGAATGCCCTGAAGACAATCCTGCCGACATTGCCGGAATCATTTCCACTGCCCATTGCCGTGGTTCAGCATATCGTCAAGAATTCGGAATCCTATCTCGCCGAATATCTGAACAGGATCAGTGCCTTAACCGTCAAGGAGGCGGAAGACAAAGAATTTATGAGACAGGGAACAGTGTATCTGGCGCCACCAGGCTATCATCTCTTTATCGAGCCGGACCGAAGCTTCAGCCTATCGCAGGATCCTCGCGTCAATTTTTCCTGCCCGGCCATCGATATCCTATTTGAGAGCGCGGCAGACGCGTTCGAGAACAGGCTCATCGGCCTCATTTTAACCGGAGCCAACTCGGACGGCAGTCTCGGGCTCAAAACCGTTAAAACACAAGGCGGGCTGTCGATCGTGCAAAACCCCGAAACGGCCGAAGCCGGATATATGCCCCGGGCCGCCCTGGATGCGGCAGGTGCCGACCATATCCTCAATCTGGAGCAGATCGCTCCCCTGCTGCTGCAACTACGAGAATCACCCGTTGGAGAATCCCATGTCACAGATTTCCACTGCTAGGGACGTTGTACCCAGGGTCACGACCGACAGCGCCAAAACAGACATCCAGCCCAACATTCTGATTGTCGACGACAGAAAGGAAAACCTGCTGGCTACGGAAAAGGTCCTGAGAAATCTTCACGCCACCATTTTTAAGACGACATCGGGAAATGAGGCGCTCTCCCAGATGCTCCGGCACAAGTTCGCTGTTGTGCTTCTGGATGTCCAAATGCCGGAAATGGACGGTTTTGAAACGGCGATGCTGATGCAGGAGGAGGAATCCATGCGGGGCACGCCCATCATTTTCGTGACGGCCATTAGCAAGGAGGATCAATATGCCTCCCGCGCCGCCGATATTGGGGCGGTCGATTATGTCTTTAAGCCGGTCAATCCGGACATCCTCAGGAGTAAGGTCAAAGTCTATCTCGACCTCTACGTTCAGCGCGAGCAGATTGTGAAACTTAATACAATTTTGCAACAATCCAACGACGAACTAGAACGCTTTGCCTATATCTGTTCGCACGACCTGAAATCCCCCCTGAGAGCCATTCAAAATATCTCTGAATGGATAGAGGAGGAACTGGGAGACACCCTGCAAGGAAAAAGCCGGCAATATATGGATGAGCTGCGCAAGCGGGTGCAGCGTATGGAAAAGCTGCTTGACGATACACTCGCTTACGCCCGTATCGATCGCAAAAGGCAAGCGGAAGAAAACGAAATCGTCAACGGTAAAACCCTTATGGAGGATATTATGGCGCTTATGGCGCCGCCGGAATCATTTACCGTAAAAATCGGCGAAAGATTGGGGCAGATCAATGTCAACCGCCTGCCTTTGCAGCAGGTGCTGTATAATCTCGTCAATAACGCGATCAAGCACTGTGACAAGGAGGCGGGAACGGTGGAAATCAATGTGGAGGACGGCGGCTCGCTCCATATTTTTTCGGTGCGTGATGACGGAATCGGCATCGCCCCGGAATACCATCAGCGAATATTTGAAATGTTCCAGTCCTTGAACCCGCGCGACCAGCGTGAAGGTAGCGGCATGGGGCTGGCAATCGTCAAAAAAATTCTGGTGACTTGTGGTGGCGAGATCACCCTTGAATCAGAGCCAGGCCAAGGTGCTTTATTTCGTTTCACCTGGCCAAAATAAAGAATGGAGAAACAGGATGATCGAGGCTGTCAAACCTGAGACGGTCCACGTGCTTGTCGTGGAGGATGACGAAATCGATGTCGAAGTCGTCAGACGCAAGTTTAAAAAACAGAATATGACCAATCCCCTCTTCCATGCCTTCTGCGGAGTGGATGCTCTCGCCATTCTCCGCGGTGAGAATGAAGACCAAAAAATTTCCCAGCCCTGCATTTTGCTGGTGGACATCAACATGCCACGGATGAACGGCCTGGAGTTCCTTGCGGAGGTACGAAGGGACGAAAAACTAAAAAAAAATGTGGCTTTTATTCTGACGACTTCAGCCAGGGGCGCTGATATAGACGCAGCATATGAACTGAACGTCGCTGGTTATTTTCTTAAAGACGACCTTGACAAGCTGACGGAGATGCTTCGCTATTACCGAGAAATCAATAAATTTTCAGGCAAATGACCCTCTGATTCTAGAACATTGTGGAATGGTTTGAAATCTCAATCCCCATACAGCACAGTCGAATCCACTCCCTCACAATAAGCAAAGAAACGCTCCTGTTGAAAAATTGAAGCATTCCTATTAACCATTGGGGAC
>DOFS01000153.1:7157-7744 GCA_003523945.1 Nitrospiraceae bacterium
AGGAGATTGCGTAAGTAGTTTTTTATTGGTCGGGGCGAGAGGATTTGAACCTCCGACATCCTGCTCCCAAAGCAGGCGCGCTACCGGGCTGCGCTACGCCCCGACTATTATGCTAGATGGCCATGTGTGGTGAGAAGACTCTTGGCATTGGTAACCGCTTGAGCGCGATGGCTAATTCGATTTTTTTCTGCAAAGGTCATCTCGGCTAGTGTTTTTCCTAGTTGAGGAACATAGAATACCGGATCATACCCGAATCCACCCGTTCCATGAAACTCCTGGGTAATTATTCCCTCTAACACGCCTTCAACGGTTTCCGTCTCTCCGTCCGGGTTGGCCAGCGCCACCACGGTGATAAAACGGGCGGTTCGCTGGTCCGAAGGCACCCCGTGTAATTCCTGCAACAGTTTTTGACAATTGTCCTCGTACGTCGCATGCTCGCCGGCATATCGGGCCGCATAGACCCCTGGTCGTCCCTGTAACGCATCCACTTCCAACCCGGTATCGTCCGCCAAGGCCCAGTGTCCGGTAAATTTGGCTGTGGCCACGGCCTTTTTCACGGCATTGGCCTGACAGGTAAGCCCATCTTC
>DOFS01000115.1 GCA_003523945.1 Nitrospiraceae bacterium
AAACTCAAGGGCCTTCGCTAACCGAACTGAGGGATAAAGAAAAAGAATATAGCCGGCAAGAGGCGCAAATGGAATGCCACGGGATTCAAACTCAGGAACCTGAGTCTTCCCCCTAATACGTTCTGCTCATGGATAGCCCCCCAGCTTGCTGGGGGGTTACTCCATCTACAAGCTATATGCTCTATCTGCTTTTTTGAAAACCTTTGAAGAATGGTATGAAGTGTTCTCAACCGAAGGGGTATGCTCCGCCCTATACCACTACATTTTCCCATCCCTATAGTCCAGCACGTGCCCCATGCCTTGTCTGAGGAACCGCATTATTCTCCCCAGAATTTGATGAAGCCGGCAAACCGGAGCCCACCACTATGTGCTTCCCAACGGGGGTTGAGTAAGGAAACATTCCCTATTAAATTACGTCACACATTCTCTTACCCATCCCGTTATATTCATCAGTCTGTCTACCGGGTTCCAACGCCCAGCAGGATAGGAATCAAAAATGAAAATAATAAAATTTTAGTGTATCTGCATGCTCTTGTGGGCCGGATCCCCTGGGTTGAGTTGAAGTGCGACAATTGTCGATGGAGACATGACCGCTCACTGGTCGGGCAAAGGTCGTATATTTGAAATGGAAAATTACCGAAAATTCTTCCATGGCGAGGGTCACGGCATTCTTGAGGAGCGCGCTCCTTTCTTTTAAGGAAAAACAAGGGCTATTCAATCTGGCAGAGATGCGGTGCCAAGTGTCGATGAATATTGCTCCGAAGACCAAAGCCCGTGATTCGTTTGGAACATGCACGATAACAAACCCCGACACCCACGAAATCATCCATTCCCGTTGGTCCTGCAAAAGCCTGGCGGAGACGAGTAATGGAGAATTCGCCTGGATGCGGGGAACCGGCCGGTTCAGCGGGATTCTGGCACCACCAGGTTTCAGTCCAAAATGGAAATCGGAGCAACTGAGTCAGGGGCCATACATGGTGAGGCCACCTGGCCGGAATTCACCTATCAATTGCCTTGACAGACCAGTCTCAGCTTTTTCTGAAACCTTTATCTCATCGAGCAGAGTTCTATGACCTTTGTGCCCGGTCTTCCGGGGATTAATGTCGGGGATATTCACGGGGCTTGAACATGCGTCGGACTTTACCCAGGTTATTTCTCGTGGGCATTTTCCTTGTATGAAATATGTAAAACTTCACCAGTGTCATTGGAGGAAATGCTGATAATTTATGATGGAACAAGGAATCTGCCGACTTTTCTTAGACAAAACTCGGATGCACAAAAGGGATACGAGCCTCTTGGCGAACCACATAAGACGGAAGGGGAATCAGGCTATGTGGAACTGAGAGAGGGGCTGCTCCCCAAATTCCCCCTTTGCAAAGACCTGGCTACAAACTTGCTGAAGAGCTGACAGATGAAACGGTTTCATGCAACAACCTTGAGCCCCTTCCATCAACAATTGACGCTGGATCCGCTCCTCCGACACACCGACGATCATTAGCACCGGGATCTCATACCCCAGCCATCGCAATTCTTTAAGCATGGTCCGCCCGTCCATTATAGGCATGTCCATATCCACCAACATGCCATCCACCGAACGGCGGCCCGTCACAATCAAAGCTTCCCATCCATTCCTTGCGACAATCACATCGTATCCCCATTCCTGAAGCGCCTCATTCAGCATCCCTGCTGTCTCAAAATCATCACCCACAATCAACAGACATTGCCGATCTTCCTGTGTATACTTTTGAGATTTATGGTCCCTGGAAGCCGTGACCTCAGATTTATTCAAAACGGTTTTCCGTGAAGAAGAGAGGGAAAATTGCTCCATGAGTACCTGCCTTTCCAACAGATTTCGCCTATAAACCCGGCACATATATTTTGCACCCACCGTTTTATAAGGATAAATTACAGAAAGGGGTACTCTATAAAACCCTGGGTTTTTCAAAATAATGTTGAATGCTATCTATTTCTTTTCGAAAATATTAAAAAGGGGGAGGACTGAAGATCTAGTCAAACTGATTAGACATTTTAAGTATCCTGTTGAGGACATGGAGAATACGATGAGCAAAAAACCACAATTTCCAGAAGAACAATCCAGCGAAGGAGAATTTAAGCGTCAAGGTGATGCGTTCCGGGTATGGGTGACCGAAGGCGGCAGTTCTGGATTTCCTGCGGCGCGCGGGCGGTTTCATCTCTATGTGTCCTGGGCATGTCCGTGGGCTCATCGCACGATTATTGTGCGAAAGCTCAAAGGGTTGGAGGACGTGATTGGCATGACGGTTGTTGATCCGATTCGGGATGACCGGGGTTGGGCCTTTCGAGACGGGCCGGGACATTCGACCGACCCCGTCAACGGGTTTCAGTTCCTGAGTGAGGCTTATCGTGCGACCAATTCGGCCTATCGCGGACGCGTGACCGTTCCCGTGTTGTGGGATCGTGAAACCCGGCGGATTGTGAGTAATTCCGATGACGACATCATGCGGATGTTCAATTCGGCCTTTAATCAATTCACCCAGAGCGGGTTAGATCTCTATCCCGTTGAACTCCGACAGGAGATTGACCAACTGAATGAGGATATTTATG
>DOFS01000307.1 GCA_003523945.1 Nitrospiraceae bacterium
GGTACCGCCTCACGAGTCCTTCCTTCTGAAGAAGGAGGATATCGAGTCGGCGTGTTGGTAAATGCCAACCATGGTCGTCGGCATGAATTAACGATCTCGGGAGTGCCGGTGGGCCAAGTCTATAACACGAACCTGGCAACCGGTTCTACCAAAGAGCCCGAAAAGTCGACGGTGGCAGCTCGGGGCGAACTTCCGGCAGAGTTCCCCCAAAGACGGCAGGACAGCGGATCCATTATTATCATTATTGCGACGGATGCTCCCCTTGATGCACGACAACTGTCTAGACTCTCGCGCCGGGCTACCATAGGATTGGCGCGAACTGGGTCCATCTCCCATCATGGCAGTGGAGATTTTATCTTGGCGTTTTCCACGGGCAATGTCATTCCTCATTATCCTGAAGTACCGACATTTTCTATGATCCATCTTGCTGATACGCATATAAACCCCTTATTTCAAGCCACAGTAGAGGCCACCGAAGAGGCCATTCTCAACGCCTTGCTGCAAGCTACAACGGTAACAGGGAGAGATGGGCGACGTGTTGAGGCGATTTCTATTGAAAGACTCCGTTCAATTTTTAATGCCTACCGTCCTTCAACTCAGTAAGCAATTAACGTCTAGGGTGAATGTTGTTCGGATCGGGCCGGACTAGGAAAAGAAGGCCCAATAACCCTCTTTCATGGACATCGTTTGGCGGGGATTGCTAGACTTTAACTCAGATTAATCACGATGCAGTGTCATGTTGCCCTTTCCCAAGAATCTCATCCCGAGGTGGCCGCACACGCGGTGGCAGCATCAGTGTATGAAGCGCTAGGCGAAGCGGAGTGTCATCTCGCATTTGTCTTTTTTTCTCCCCATTTTTCCTCAGACATCCAGCGCATGGTCGACATCATTCATGAGGAACTTCGTCCTCAAACTTTAGTGGGGTGTATGGGGCAAGGAATAATTGGGGGCGATCAAGAAATTGAAGAACATCCTGGCCTGGTGCTCTGGGGCCTTAGAAGTACCGACATGAACGTGGTCCCATTCATGTTAACGCCGAAGACAGAGGGTGAAGTTATTTCACTAGATGGTTGGCCGTTGGGAATAGAATCTACGGCACTTCCTCACACATTTTTCCTCTTTGCCGATCCATTTTCCACCCCCATCGATGAATTATTGTCTCTGTTGGAGGAATATGCTCCTGGTTCGTCCGCAATTGGAGGCATTGCCAGTGGAGGCATGGATGTCGGGGAAAGCCGCTTGGTCTTTAATCGGGAAATTCTTGAATCCGGGGTGGTAGGAGTGGCGGTTCAGGGAGGAGTGAAAATTCGGACGGTGGTGTCCCAAGGGTGTCAACCTATTGGTGAACGCTATGTTGTGACTAAGGTCGATCAGAATGTCATTCAGGAGCTGGGGGGACTCCCGCCGTTGGAGCGGTTGGAAACCACTTTGAAAGCATTGGGTGAACGAGAACAACAACAAGCAGCACATGGGTTACAAGTAGGCATTGCCATGGATGAACATCGCCAGGATTTCGGCCAGGGGGACTTTTTGATCCGCGGGCTGTTAGGTGCCGATCGACAATCAGGGAGCATTGCCATTGCGGATTTTGTCCAGGAGGGGCAAACTATTCAGTTCCATGTGCGCGACGCCCATGCAGCAAGTGAAGATTTTCATTTACTCTTATCAAAAGAGCGGGTGATCCATCCTGATCGCCTGCCCCAAGGGGCTTTGCTCTTTAGTTGCAATGGGCGAGGGCAGCGATTTTTTGAAACTCCTCATCATGATGTGGCTACCGTGCACGAACAAATGGGGGCCATTCCGATAGCGGGGTTCTTTGCAGGTGGAGAAATCGGGCCCGTGAGTGGGAAGAATTTTTTGCATGGCTATACGGCCAGTATGGCGCTTTTTTATGATGAAGTGCCTCGCATATCATCAGGGGACATAACATCAGCTACGATCAACACTAGCAAAAAGAGAGGTTCATGAAAAACAATATGGCGTTACAATCAGGTTTTCGATTGCCCATATTCCTTGTAGGGTGCTGGATCATTCTCCTCGTTATATTTTCTCTCAACCCGCTTTCCGGAAAAGCCGCGGAAGAAGCGATGGTGACCACTACGTCTGGATTGCAGTATGTCGATCTTGTTGTTGGCTCCGGCCGTGAAGCACATGTGGGAGAAACCGCGATTGTCCATTACACGGGGACACTCACCGACGGAACAAAATTCGATAGCTCTAAAGATCGCAACACCCCCTTTCCCTTTCCATTAGGTGCTGGCCGGGTGATTAAGGGTTGGGACGAGGGCGTTGAAGGCATGAAAATCGGAGGTGTCCGCAAATTGGTGATCCCGCCGCAATTGGGATACGGTTCCCGAGGGGCTGGATCAGATATTCCCCCCAATGCCACACTCATCTTTGAAGTCGAACTGCTCGATTTGCGCTAATGGCGGAAACTCCCCTGGTTCATACCCATCGTGCTCTCAATGCCAAGCTGGTGGATTTTGCCGGCTGGCTCATGCCTATTCAATATACTGGTGTGCTTGAGGAGTATTATGCCGTTAGGAAAGCGGCCGGTCTTTTCGATGTCAGTCACATGGGACGCATCGAGGTATCCGGAGGTCAGGCCGAAGCGTTTTTGCAATGGATCAGTACCAATGATGTCGGTCGACTCCAGATAGGTCAGGCGCAATATAGCATGATCTGTCTGGCCTCTGGCGGGATCCTCGATGACGTCTTTATCTATAAAACCGAACCTGCCACCTATTTGGTTTGCGTCAATGCCTCCAATCGGGAAAAAATTCTTCAGTGGTTCCTGATGCACCAGTCAGAAAAATTTCCGGAAGCGACCATTCGTGATCGATCAGAAGAATTGGCCCAAATTGCGATTCAAGGGCCGGCATCAAAAGCCATCATGCAAACAGTCCTGGGAGCCTATATTGAAACCCTCAAGCCGCGTCGTTGTATGACGCTGGAGAAGGGGATGGAATTTTCCGGTCTGCTTAGTCGAACGGGATATACTGGAGAACTTGGATATGAATGGTACCTGCCCGCTGCGCAGGCCACCCAGGCGTGGAACCGACTCCTGAAGGCCGGTGAGGAATGCGAGGTGAAGCCGGCAGGACTAGGGGCGCGAGATCTTTTGAGATTGGACGTCGGCTTCCTGCTGTATGGTAATGATATGGATGAGAACACTTCGCCGCTGGAAGCGAGTGCCGAATGGGTGGTGGCCTGGGATAAAGGGGAGTTTCAAGGACACCTCGCGCTACGCAAACAGCAAAAGGGTGGTCTTACCCGTCAGCTTGCTGCATTTGAAATGGTTGAACGCGGCATTCCCCGCCACGACATGACTATTTTTAGCAATGGGCGGTCGGTGGGTAAAGTCACCAGTGGAAATTTTTCGCCAATTTTGCAAAAAGGGATTGGCTTAGGATATGTGCCCCCTGCACTCTGCAAGGAAGGGATGTTGCTCGAAATTGATATTCGTGGAAAACGTGTACAAGCCAAGATCGCCACACTCCCGTTTTATAAACGCCAAAAACCCTAATATGGCATCGTATTAGTCATTGCAAGTGAAATGAGGAAATCCTGTCGACGGAACACATCTATACCGGAAAAGTCTTAATCCTCAACCGCGAAACGGTGAAATTGCCCAATGGGCAATCCACCCAATTAGAAGTCATTCGCCATCCTGGCGCCTCGGCTGTCGTGCCGGTTAAAGGTGACGGTACTGTTATTCTCATTCGGCAATTTCGCCATGCAGCGGGAGGATTTATTTATGAAATCCCCGCGGGCAAACTGCATCCCCAGGAAGACCCGCTCATCTGTGCAGCACGCGAGCTGGAGGAAGAGATTGGCTATCAGGCCGGTCAGTTGGAGTTGCTCACCAGTATTTGGACCGCTCCAGGATTTACGGATGAAGTCATCCATATCTATCGGGGAACGGATCTGAAGAAAGGACGCCAGAATTTGGACCACGATGAAGTTTTGGAAGTGGTGGAATGGCCGCTTGAAAAAGCGTTGGCCGGTATTCAGGACGGCACTATTCGTGATGCCAAAACAATCATCGGGTTGCAGCTCGTATTTCTAGCCTCCCATTCTTCATCCGCTTAACCGATTACAGATTGATCGAAAGCGTCCGGACTCCTCACGTTGGGTACACCTGCCACACCATTAGGAAGAAACTTCCGGCACGCTGTTGAATCCCCCAGTTAAGCTTTTCAAATACCAGTCACCATTGGTTTGTCGGGGTTTTTGATAAACAGGCAAGAGGGATTGGAGTGCCTTAGGCTCTATCTGTGGGAAAACCTAGAGGACGGCGTGGTTGGGATTGGGTTTATTCATCCAGGACGCTTGCCAATGGCCAAGAAAGGCTATCTGCATAGGCGCTGGTTAATTCCACCCGGCCCAAATGGGGGGCCGGCCGTTGATGACGGCTCTCGCAACGGAAAGTGGAAGGTTCTCCCAAAATCGACATCAGATGATTGGCCAATTCCACTCTCGATACAGCCCGAGTGGCGGAGATATGCCGGATGCCTGTCTCAGTGCTTTGTGCGAATTTCATGACGCGTCTGGCCAGATCCGTCACCCACACAACGGAGCGAGATTCATCTTCAACAATAGTAATGGGAAGATGTTGTTGAGTGCGGTAACGAAGCCAATCCAAATGCCCTGTGCGCCCGTTCGGGGAAGGGCCAATCGCCAGACCCGTCCGAATGACCAGTGACCCGTGTCGATTCAAGACAAGCCTTTCCGCGTTGACACGGGTCCGGCCATACACACTAATGGGACATGGACGCGAATATTCATGGTACTCTCCATCCCCACCAAAGACATGATCCGAGGACACATACACCAATCGGATATGGTCTGGTAACCTCTCTATCACACGACGGAGGTGTTCCACGTTGATCTCATGCGCCCATTCGGGATCGGCTTCACACTTCGGCACATCACACACCGCATGGCAATACAACAGGACGTTCGACGGATACTGAGCAAAGATGCGTTCAACCCAATCAGAATTTTCCAACTGAAGGACCGGCCACTGACTGACTGATTTCGACGTATTGCCTGGAGAGATAAACGGCAGAATGGTTTGCGGAAATAATCTGGCCAGGTTAAAACCCAGGATGGAGGTAGCTCCAAAAAGAAGAGTGGAGGAGTTCACCGGAACCGAGTCATTGAGGCGATAGGGTGAATCATGAGTGTTGCTCCCTCCCTAGGACACACAATTTAAAATGCCCAGCCTACAAACGTGTATCGCTCCCCTTTCGTAACTTCTTTGACTTCATGTGGATACATAAAGTTCGAGGGAAAGACGAGCATATCTCCGGCTTTGAGCTTTACCTCATGATTGGAAGAGAAGAAAAATTCGCCTCCTTCATAGTCCTCGTTCAACACCCCTAACAGGGACAATATGGGGATACCTTTATATTTCCCATCAAAAATGGAATGAATATGATCATAATGTTTTCTCATCATGGTCCCGGTGCGATAGCGATTAAATCGGATGGGCGTAAACGTTTGAATAAAACTTTTAATGCGTTCATCTTCTTGTTTCGCAAATTTCATCATATATTCTTCGACGGATTGGCAAATATACGGTGCTAACATATCTTGTAACGCTTGGGTGGTATTGAGGGTATCCAATTCCTTTTCAGGCTCAGATTTATAATTGTCTGCTGAATAGTTATACCAGGTATGGGGCTTCCACTCCTTGCCTTTAATTTCCTGCAGCACTTGCCGGCAAATGGGTTGAGGAATCACATTCGTCACAAAAATATAATCCGATACGTTATCCATGGCCCATCTCCTTAACAATCAGATGTACGACACGGGCGGTACTGATCTACGCTGTCGTTGATATTCGTCATTGGATTTTCCGGTTTTCCGGTTCAGAGTGCCCCAAGGCCATGGCCGGATTGTAATCTCCTGGAAGACTGTCTGGCCAGCCCTCCTGAAAGCCCCGCTTATTTACAAAGATCAGGCGAACTCAGATTACAGCACGAATCCCTCAGCAAGGCTTTAATAAACATCAAAAATCTAGGCAGCGCAATTGAATACGTCTGTGTCCTGCTAATGTTCCGTCATAAACCAGCCGGCGATGGAGAGTCGTTTATGGTCTCCAGCTAAAGCATCCACCCGGCACACTCGATGTTGCCGAGGCACCGAAAAAATGGCCAACGATCCGGGCAATGGGGGAATGCAATGCGTCACCTGTAATGACGTATTCTTCTTGGAGTCTGCGGGAGGACCATACAAGATGAGTTCCCCGCCCCAGTCCGGATGCCACTCCTCGTGGAAATAGGTGACCAATGCAAGACGTCGAGTAGGAGGTCGATGGCCCTCGGCATAGCTATAGAGGTCGTCGGTGTCGTCATGGGTGGGCAGACAGTCACCCGCTCCATAGGAATAATAGTTAAAATTCACATGCCGCTTTTTTATGTTTGGGAAGGATTCAACGTAGGTGGCAATACAGGACATTCCGACCCGTTGGATAAAGTAAGCCGCATCAGAGGGTTCAACGTCTGATTTCTGCCAATTTCCGCAATTGGGAAAGGCTTGAGCCACGGGTGGCATATCGGTTAGGGCAATCCATTTCGAACGGGCCATGGCTTTCCGAAAAACCTTCCGTTCTTCAGGACTCCAAAAATTTTCAAGGAGCAACACGGGATCCTCGGCGAACGAAAAGCGGTCAGGATGGAATTGAGAGAAATTGGCTTTCATACTTCATGTGCAATCAAAAAAGGTGATGGGATACAGAAATTCTGAAGAATTCTTTTAGCAAGATTCTGATGGGGTATCAAATGAGTCGGGTTTCTGAAGGGAAATCCCTTACGGATTCCCTTCCGGAAAGGCCTATATCTCTTCTCATGATTTGAATTGGCTTTCCCCATGTGAGAAAAAGGGGCCTTTTTCCGGAAACATGATAATGCTTTCCATAAGAGAACACTCTTCTGTTTATTCCTATCTGCAAACAACCAAATGGATACGGCTCTAATGGGGTGGGGTTTCGAATTCGGAATTGCTTCCACCCATTATAAATAATGGGTAGAACGTTGTACGTATTTCCCTTTTAAGTTCAGTATGGTAATCCAAACCATTCTCTGGAAATTTTGCTGAATGGGACTGGCAATACTTTTGCTTGTAAATATAAAGTTATGCCGAAGCGAGACCATATGATTGATAGTCCTCTCAATTCCTGGAAGCAGGAAATGAACCTGGTGTTCAAAAATGAAGGCTGGTGCCCTGGTCCTGTTGGGTGGAAAGCTCAATGTGGACCTTTTTACATCACATTTTCATTTGTCTCTTATAGCGCGACTCAACCCTTCTCAACGCTCGGGTCCTATCGTGGAAAGGTACAGAAGGTTCAGGAGATTCTCCTGAGTGGGATTCTGATAAAAGAAATTGAATGTGAGGCGGGGTGAGCTGGGGCCATTGAGCTGCATGCCATCTCGAATGATCACCAGGGCCTCCTGGGGTCGTTGTCTTGAGAATGCAAATCTTAACCTTTTCAAAGTCGTCTTCTGAAGAGAGGCTTGAAGAGGGGGGCTGAGTGTGAAGACCTATGAAGTAGACCCAAAGCAGAAATGGGGATTGTTGCGGATGCCGGGTGTCAACGGTATTTTGACACAAGGGAGGTGATGCGTGAAGCCAAAAATTTTACTCTTGGATGATGAGCCTAAGTTACGTTCGGTCTTACGGGACCGGTTGATGATAGAAGGGTATGATGTTCGGACTGCTCCGGATGGCCGGTTGGGATTGAAACTCTTTCATGAAAGTCCGGTAGATCTGGTCATCACGGATGTGCTCATGCCTGAAATGGACGGACTGGAATTGATTCGGGTTCTCTGTAGGACACCCTCTCCTCCTTTAATTATTGCCATGTCGGGAGGCGGGAGGCGCGATCTGGAGTTTTTGGTAGAGGCAGCTGAATTTGGTGCAACCCGCACCCTCGTAAAACCCTTCCTCTTGGATGAGCTGGTGAGCCTGGTAAAAGACATGCTGAGTTCAATTCCCCATCCATCTGCATGAATCTCCCGTTCAACTCAAATGGGCGTCTTTTAGGACTCCCTGTAAACTTTTATTTCTAGGATGCCGAAGAGGAAGATTGACGGCCCTTGCAGTTGAAAGGAAACGTTTGTGCAGAAAATTGTACTTTAGACCATCCTAGAAAAAATGGGGGCCTCGTAAGGTGGAGCCAGAGAACAGGACCCGGGCAATTGGGAAAATTATGACCGTCAGAGTGGCCACCATTGAAATGGATGATTCACTTGAAGTCGTGCGGGATATTCTCAAGAAAGTCCGATTTCATCATCTACTCGTCGTTGATAATGAAAAGCTGGTGGGAATCATTTCCGACAAGGATGTGTTGAAAGCCGTCAGCCCGTTTGTCGGAACGATGTCGGAAACCACTCGGGATCGAGCGACTCTTAATAAGCGTGCTCATCAGATCATGTCGCATCATCCGGTGACGGTGCGTTCATCCTGTTCCTTGCCTGAGGCCGCTCAACTGATGTTAGTTCGAGGGGTCTCATGTCTCCCGGTCACGACTCTTGAGGGAGAGATACTCGGGGTACTCACGTGGAAGGATATAATGCGTGCGTTTTTGGATTCCAATGGTTTCACGGGTGATTCATAACTACCATCAAGCAGATTGCGGTGTCAGTGAATACAGCCTGTTTTTAACTCCCCGGGTTCTTTAGCCTCTCGATCACGTTCGCTATACTGTTCCTAAACATATATTTTTATGGAATTTGCGGAAAGGCCGGCAGGGCAAAACAGGTACAACCATGCCAGCGGCTAGAGCCTATATGCTAAAAGGGGGATTGTAATGGCAGATAAAAGCTTTATTCTTGAGCTTGGGAAACTCTTGATCGGTGCCGCATGGGCTGATGGAACACTTTCGTCCACTGAAGTGAACGGGTTAAAAGAACTCTTGTTTCAATTGCCGGAGATTTCCGGAGAGGAATGGATGGAATTGGAGCTGTATATGGTTTCGCCGGTGAGCGAGGAAGAACGGCAACGTCTTTTAAATCGTGTGCTAGGACGCATGGGATCAGCAGAGGATAAAGCCCTGGCGGTAGCGACGATTGGAAAGCTTCTGTCCTCAGAAACCTCAGGCGGAGATCAACAGACAGAAGTGGTCCAACAGCTTAAAGCCGATCTTGAGGAGGGGAGTAGCGGATTTTTAGAACATCTTCGACGACCATTTCGGCAAATACTAAATCTGCGGGGGCAGCGTTATACCGAAGAGCATGATCGTGAAAGTCGATTGGAAGATTTCATTAAAAACACCATTTATTTCCAGGTCACTATGGAATTACGAGATCGGGGCATCACCTTTGATCTTCCTGATGCCGAGATTCGCAAGCTGTG